>REDV01000086.1 GCA_007695365.1 Cryomorphaceae bacterium
TTGCGGGATGTGAGATTGCCGGTCACAGGGTCAAAGGTATAGTGGAACGAAAATACGGAGTTTTGGCCGTTCTTACCAAGCTACACGGGCTCTATTTATCGTAGCCTAAATCAAAAGACTCCGAAAACCCGCTACGCCACGACTAAACAGGCGTTCTCACCTGAATGCCGGTAAATATAGTTGTGAAACAGTCTGTTACGACCGCTTGCTGCGCTGCTTAATTTTCCCCAAACACCTCATCCAACCCCCTGCACATATGCCGGGCGGCTTCGGCAATCAAGTCCTCCGTGTGCGCATCCGATACAAAGCCCACCTCATAACCCGAAGGACCGATATATACACCGTGCTCCAGCAAATAGGTGTGCAGCTTATTGAACCACTGCATATTTTCCGCGCGGATTTCCTCGGCCGAACGAATCGGTGAGCCGTCGCCAAAGGCCAGCCAGAAAATAGAGGCATGTTGCACCATCTTAAAGGGATAACCCTTGCTCGCGGCATGCTCGTTCACGGTGTCGGTAAGCTGACGGGTGCGGGCTTCGAGCCGCTCGTAGAAACCGGGCTCCAGGCATTTTTGCAGTTGCGCAAATCCCGCCGCCATGGCCACCGGGTTGCCCGACAGCGTGCCCGCCTGGTAAACCGGGCCGTCGGGCGATACGGCCGACATAATCTCACGACTGGCTCCGTAGGCTCCAACAGGTAAACCGCCGCCAATGATTTTTCCAAACGTGATAATATCCGGTGCAATGTCATAGGTGCCCGCAGCACCTTCAAACCCGGCTCTGAACCCGGAAATAACCTCGTCAAAAATGAGGAGCACCCCGTATTTTTGGGTGATTTCGCGCACAAATCTCAGATATTCAGGTTGCTGAAGAAGGAGTCCGTTGTTGGCGGGAATGGGTTCAATAATCACCGCCGCCAGGTCGTCGGCGTAGGTTTGGAGGGCGCTTTCAAGTGCTTCGCGGTCGTTGAGGGTAACCACAACCGTGTCGTTTACGGTGGCTTCGGGCACACCTGCCGAAGATGAGGTGCCGAGCGTTACCAAGCCCGAGCCGGCTTTTACCAGCAAGGCATCTACGTGGCCGTGGTAGCAACCTTCAAACTTCAGTATCTTGTTTTTACCGGTGTAGCCACGCGCCAATCGCACGGCCGACATCACCGCCTCGGTTCCGCTGTTCACAAAGCGGATTTTTTCAATGTAGCGGTGGTTTTCCAGGATAAGTCCGGCCAGTTTGTTCTCAAGCCGCGTGGGAGCTCCGAAAGAAGTTCCGTTGTGAAGCGTTTGGATGATTTCCCCGATCACCGTGTCGTTGGCGTGACCCAAAATCAGCGGTCCCCACGAGCAACAGAAATCAATGTAGCGCTGGCCGTCCGCATCCCAGATATACGGGCCCTTGCCGCGGTCTATAAAAAGGGGTGTGCCTCCCACTGAGCGAAAGGCCCGTACCGGTGAGTTAACTCCGCCGGGAAAATAGTTTTGTGCTTCCTGATAAAGTGCGCTTGATACTTCTCTCTTCATTGACGCTTGTATTGCTTAGGTTGATAGAACAATTTTATCGTTACTTTGTGCAAAGCTACTACGGATTCACCGAGACCCAAATGAAACCTGAGAATACTTTAGAATACGCCAAACAACTCGACGCTGCAGATGCGCTTAAAGCCTTCCGAAAGCGTTTTTTGTTTCCACAACACGAAGGCTCCCATTGCGTCTACTTTACCGGAAACTCACTCGGACTTCAGCCCGAAACTGCCCGCGCGGCCTTGCTTCAGGAGCTGGACGACTGGGCCAAATGGGGTGTTGAAGGGCATTTCCATGCGAAAAACCCCTGGTATGCCTACCACGAGATGTTTGCGGAACCCATGTCCCGGTTGGTGGGCGCGCACCCCGATGAGGTGGTGGCCATGAACGGGCTTACTACCAATTTGCATTTGCTGATGGTGTCCTTTTTCCGGCCGCAGGGAAAACGTACGCGCATCCTCTGCGAGGCGAAAGCTTTTCCCTCAGATCTTTACGCCTTAGAGTCGCAGTTGCGCCATCACGGACTCGATCCCGATGAGCACCTCATTGCACTCGAGCCCCGGGAAGGAGAACACACCCTGCGCACCGAAGATGTGATTGCGGCCATCCGCGAGGCGGGCGACACCCTTGCCCTCACCATGATAGGAGGTGTAAACTACTACACCGGGCAGGTGTTCGACATTCCCGCCATTACCGCCGCTGCGCATAACGTAGGCGCATTGGCCGGTTGGGACCTGGCACATGCCGCCGGAAACATCATCCTGAAACTCCACGATTGGAAAGTGGATTTTGCCGCGTGGTGTACCTATAAATACCTGAACTCGGGCCCGGGCAGCGTGTCGGGTGTATTTGTGCACCAGCGCCACGGACACAACCCCGAAGTACCGCGCTTTGCCGGTTGGTGGGGTTACGACAAAACAACCCGCTTTGATATGAAGCCCGGTTTCAGGCCCATTCCCGGAGCTGAGGGCTGGCAGTTGAGCAATGCACCGGTTTTTAGCATGGCGGTACACAAGGCCTCGCTCGATATTTTTGACGAAGCCGGTATGCCGGCCATTCGCAACAAGAGTGAACAACTTACCGCTTTTTTGGATTTTGTGTTGCAGGAAACTGCACGTGCGGTGGGCAACGCCAGCTTTGAGGTGATCACACCGGCAACCAAAGAGGCACGCGGTGCGCAATTATCGGTGCTGGTGCACGGAGCGGGCAAGTGGCTCTTTGATGCCCTTACCCATCGCGGCGTGGTGGTTGACTGGAGAGAACCCAATGTAATCAGAATGGCACCTGCGCCACTCTACAACAGCTTTGAGGATGTGTTCAGGTTTGGGCAAATCCTCACTGAAGTGCTGGAAGAAGCAGGTGTGAAAAGTGAAAGTTAAACGCATAGAGCACATGAAATCAGTAACCATTGTAGGAGGAGGCCTTGTAGGCGGTCTGTTGGCCGCCTTGATGGCGCAAAGAGGCTACCGCGTAGCTGTTTACGAGCGTCGGCCCGATATTCGTAAAGCTGAAATATCAGCCGGAAAATCCATCAACCTTGCCCTTTCAGACCGCGGCTGGAAGGCACTCGGCCTGGTGGGTGCCGATGACGAAGTAAAGGCCATAGCGACCCCTATGTACGGCCGAAAAATGCATGCGATTGACGGAGAAGTCACCTATCAGGCATACGGACTGGAGGGACAAGCCATCTATTCTGTTTCACGTGGCGGAATCAATGCCAAATTGCTTGAAATTGCTGACCGAAGCGGAAATGTATCCACCCACTTTAACGAAAAGTGCCTGCATGTGGACCTCGAGCAAAATGAGTTGACTTTTGAAAACACCCAAACCGGAAAAATCACCCATGTAAAGAGCGATCTCATTTTTGCAAGCGATGGCGCTTTTTCTGCTGTAAGGGCGGTCATGCAGAAAACAGACCGCTTCAACTACCAGCAAGAGTACCTTCAAGATGGATACCGCGAAATTCTGCTTCCGGCCAATGAAGACGGCACCCATAAACTCGACCCCAATGCCTTGCACATCTGGCCCAGAGGTCGCTACATGCTGATAGCCCTTGCCAACCAGGACGGCAGTTTTACCTGCACCCTCTTTATGCCGTTTGAAGGAAATCCCTCCTTTGATTCACTGCAAACCCCCGACGATGTAAATCGCTTTTTCGCGGAGATATTCCCCGATTTTTACGCCATGATGCCCGACGTGGGCGACGACTATTTCAGGCATCCGCTTTCATCGCTGGCCATCATCCGATGCTATCCGTGGGTGCGTGGTAGGGTGGCGTTGATTGGCGATGCGGCCCATGCCATTGTGCCGTTTTACGGGCAGGGTATGAATTCTGGTTTTGAGGATTGTACAGTCCTTTCTGAACTCATGGACAAGCACGGAGAAAACTGGGATGCACTGCTTCAGGAATACCAGGAGTTGCGCAAACCCGACGGCGACGCCATTGCCCAATTAGCAGTGGATAATTATTACGTGATGCGCGATTATGTGGCCGATGAAGATTTTCTGCTGCGAAAGAAAATTGAGAAGAAGATCTTTGAAAAGCACCCCGACAAATGGATGCCGTTGTACTCGCAGGTTACCTTCAGCCACATCCGCTATTCTGAGGCGTATGAAACCGGACAGAAGCAAGACCGTATCATGGATGAGGTTATGAAGCACCCCGGTATTCACAAAAAGTGGGACAGCAACGAAATAGAAGAGCTCGTTTTGAGTTTATGGGAGAAACAACAAACAGCAGCCCACGCCGAATAACGCTCATGCATCAAAAGCTCGTCTATATACTCGCGCTGGTTTTTGCCCTGGGTCTTCAGGAAACCATGGCGCAGGCTACACAGTACCGCGGAAAGCGGGCTCCGGCCTTTGAAGTGGGACACAGCTTCAACAATCAGGGTTGGTACATTTTGCCGGGAATCACCCATACACTTGGCTTTGCCCACACCGAGCGCGACAGAATAGGCCCCGATTCGTCGGTGGTAACCACCCACAACCCCGCAGGCCAGATGGGGGCGTTTTTGCAACTGGGCCGTTTCCACGTGTGGGAAAACCGCTTTTTTCAGCTCTTTGATTACGGATTGGATGTGCGATGGCTGCGTGGTGTGCACAATCGAACAAGGGATTACCGCTTTGGAGATGAAGAAGTAAACTGGATGGCGATGGAGGGCAATGGTCGCTTTTCGGATCTGTGGCTGGGAGCCACCACCAATCTGAGCCATGTAAGCAGAATCGGCAATGGCGTTTTCATTACCAATGCCATCGGTGCCAACCTCAACTACGCACTGGTGCGCGGTACACGCGCCGAGGGGGCCTATGAAGGAACCCAAACTTTTGAGCCTCCGGTATTCGCCGCGCAACTTCACTACCGCTTGGGTGTGGGTTTTCCGCTGGGTAATGGTTGGTACATCATGCCCACCATCGAAACCCCCATACTTGGAATTTTTGCGTGGAATGGCGGGCATCCATCCATGCGCTACTTTGATACCTATTACCAGCCCTTGCTGATTGGCATCAACATCATGAAACTCGACAGGATGAAAATGAAACCCTGTCCCACAGAAGGGGGTGACGGTAAAAAGCGCAAGGGAGAAGACGGCGGACTCTGGGATAAGAAGATGAGGAAAAAGTACGGTTGGTAGCGGTCAGATTTCAACGCCAACAATGCATACATCGTCATTTTGTTCTTTATCACCTTTCCAAAGATGAAAGCGACGCACCAGAAGGTCTTTCTGCTCGCTGATGGGAAGTCTTTGCGCATCCAGCATAATGTTCCTGAAGCGCGGGGCCTTTAGTTTTTTGTCGAATAGACCTCCAAACTGATCTCTGAATCCGTCGGTGAATGCAAAAAAACGATCGCCGGGCAAAAGCTTCACGGTGAAATTAGTGAAGGCTTTTGTGGGTCCGTGATACATCCCAATGGGTTGACGATTACCCTCCAGAATGTACAACCGGTGATTTTTGTGCACATGATCCGGGGTGTAAATGCTGCCTTGCAGGTTTTCCAGCAAAGTTCCATTGCTGCGAACTACAAAAAGTGGTTGGTTGGCTCCTGAAAAGCATAGCACATTGTTGTGCTTGTTAAAGGAACAAAGCGACAGATCCAAACCATCGCGACAGCATTCCAAATGGTTTTGATTCAAAGATTGGGTGATGCTTTTGCGCATTTCATCCAATATATTAGACGGATTCAGCACTCCGCGAGCGTGAATGGTTTCCTCAAGAAACCGCTGTCCTATGAGGCTCATAAAAGCCCCCGGTACACCGTGACCCGTGCAGTCGGCTACAGCGAGGTAGGTTGTGTCGTATTTTTCTGTGAGCCAGAAAAAATCACCACTTACAATCTCTCTGGGCTGCAACAAAGCGAAAGATTTTGGGAAAGACTTCCTCAGCTTTTTTTCGCCCGGTAACAAAGCGGTTTGAATGGTGCGGGCATAGGTGAGGCTGGCGTGAAGTTGCTGGCTCTTTTCGGACGCGATGCGGTGCTGCTCCCGCATGGCCGCCTGCTCCGAAGCGATTTTCATGTTTCTGAATTGAAGCTGTTCAATCAGGAGCTGATTGTGTCTTTTGGTTCTGTGGTAAAGGTTTCCGGCAAAAACAGACAAAAGGAAAAAACCCAATCCACCGCCTAAAAGTGCCATGTTGGATAGGTACACCTCACCGGAATCCACGCCCCATTCAAGGTGCAATACCACCGCCGGATAATGCAGCCATTGAAACAGTTCGTAAATCCACATGAGCTTGTCGTCTGACATCACTGACCAGACTTGTTCGGTTGGGCGCCATTCACATGGTTCGGCGAATGACACAAGGGGGACTTGAATCTTCATACGCCCGGAGTTTGGTTAATACCTGGTTGCTTGGCTTCGTATCAAATATAGTTCAGGCCTTGGTCAAAGTCCACTTTGAGGACTGCTTTTAGACCAAACCACAAGGAGCAAAGACCAAGAGGGCTTCACATTCGGCTGGATGGAACTACTGCGTTGATGTTAGGTTGTTCCGTTAAGAAAAAAACGGATTGGTTTTTCGCTCGGTTCCCACATTTGTCAGGGGGCCGTGGCCGGGAATCACAGCATAATCGTCGGGCAGTGTGAAGATTTTTTTCCGAATGCTGTCCAGCAGTTGTTCGTGATTGCCACCGGGCAAATCTGTTCTGCCGATACTCCCTTGAAAAAGAACGTCTCCACCAATAATCCATTTGCCTTTCTCGTGAACCAGCACAATGTGGCCCGGCGCGTGGCCGGGAACGTGCAGAACGCTGAGCTTTTCGCCGGCAAGTTCAATTTCATCGCCTTCAGAAAGAAAAGTGCCTGGCTCGGGAGATGGATCGTAATCTATACCGTAGAGGTGTGCATACTGCGGAACAGCCTTTAGCAGAGGCAGATCGTCCTTATGCATTTGCAGTTTTAGCTTAAACTTGTCGGCCACAAAACGATTACCCAGCACGTGGTCAATATGGCAATGGGTGTTGATGAGCATCACCGGATTCAGCTTTTTGGCATCTAAAAAGTCCAGAAGCCCAAGGCGCTCCTTTTCATTGGAGAATCCGGGATCAATTATGGCGCATTCGCCGGTTTCGGCGTACACTACAGTACTGTTTTCCTGAAAGGGGTTTACGGTAAATACGTGGGCTTGCAACATGGTTCGTCCTTTTGTGGTGCAAAGGTGCAAATTTGTGTGCTACCCTTTTGCCAATGATGCAGGTTGGTTGGGGTGGCAATATTGGCGAAATTCGCACGTAGTTATTCTGTTTGGCACAAACCTATTGCCCGATATTTGGTTATTTTTACGCTCCATTAAAATCTGTGCGATTGCGTCACATACTACTCACCGTGTTTCTGTTGGGTTTGGCTTTGCCGGCTTTTTCTCAATTCTACAATGGTTCGCAGTTGACCTTTGGTAAGAATCGGGTGCAGCACCGCGAGTTTTTGTGGCAGTACATGAAGTTTGATCAGTACAGCATCTACTTTTACGAGGGCGGCCGGAATCTAGCCGATTACACAGCCCGGGTTACCCCGCAAATCATTGAAGAAATGGAGGATAAGCTGGATTTTGTGATTCAGCAAGACATCACCATTGTAGTGTATAAAACCCAGTCGGAATTTCGGCAGAGCAACGTGGGCCTGCAAGTGGATGAAGACCACAACATCGGCGGGAGAACCATGCTCCAGTCCAACAAGCTGTTTATATTCTACGAGGGCGATTACGAGAAATTCCTCACCAACCTGCGACGGGGCATTGCTGAAATTGCGGTTACACAGCTCATGCTGGGCTCCAACTGGCGTGAGTCTATCCGTAATTCTACACTCGTAAACGTGCCGGAATGGTACCTGGAAGGAATTGTATCCTATCTCTGCAACGAATGGACGCCTGAAACGGAGAGCATTGTACGCGATGGTATTCTCAGCGACCGTTTCCGGAAATTTAACCGTCTCACCGGACTGGAGGCGCGCTTTGCCGGTCAGTACATGTGGCGTTACATTGCCGAGGTGTATGGGCCTTCGGTGATTCCCAATATCCTCTACATGGCTCGTATGAGTCGCAGCGTGGATAGCGGGTTTCAGTTCGTACTCGGCACCTCACTCAAGAGCTTGTCGCAGGAATTTATCACCTACTTTCAGGAGAAATACCGCGTGCAAAGTGCGGGCAAACATGAGGTACCATGGGAGTCACTACCCATCAAAACCAAAAAGAAGCACTGGGTGTCGCAGTTTAAAGTAAGTCAGGATGAGCGCTACGCAGTGTACACAACCAATATTCTGGGGCAGTACCGCGTGTTCCTCTATGACATTGAACGGGGTAAACGCAAGCGCATCCACAAGGCCGAGCACAAGCTTGAACGTATCGCAGACCGCAGCTACCCGGTGATTGCATGGCACCCGAGCTCACAGGCCTTTTCGTATATAGTGGAGCGGCGTGGCCAGTTGCTGATGTACAATTACGAACTGGATAAAGGCAAAAAAACACGCAGAGAGCTTTTCGGGTTGGAGAAGGTAATAGACATGCAGTACGCCAAAGACGGACGGCGAATGGTTTTCTCTGGGGTGCGCAACGGACAGTCGGATATTTACCTCTATTACGCAGTTGGTAACCGCCAGGAACAACTCACCAATGATGTGTACGACGACCTGAACCCACGCTTTGTAAACAACGACAAAGGCATTATTTTCAGTAGCAACCGACCGGACGACACGCTGCGAACCCGGGTGCCATTTGAGTATTTTCCGGTTCAGAAGGACATTTTCCTTTACGACCTCGAGACCAAAAGCAAAATCCTGACACGTATCACCAACACTCCCAAAGTGAATGAAATCATGCCGGCCCAGTTGGACAGCAGTCGCTATACCTTCCTCGCTTCCAAAGGCGACCGGCTGTACCAGCGCATGACGGCTGTTCGCGACAGTGCAATCGCTGCCATTGACACCACCATTCACTATCGCTACTTCTCGCGCATTGAGCCACTCCCCCGCCACCCGCACAATACCATCGAGTACGAAGTAAATGCGCGCACCGGAAAGTACACCCAGCTTATGTTTCGTGACGGTCGTTATCAGTTTTACATTGGCGATAGAGATCGGGAACTGCAGGCTATTGAGGAAATGTTGAGCAAGCGACCAGATGCCAAAGAGAAAGACAAACAGGAAATGGTGATTGACCCATCGAGCATTCCGCCAATCAGTGCGGTTTCATCGCCGGTGCCACCCGTAACGCGCAAGCTCGATATCTACAATTACCAGTTTATCACCGACGACGAGGAGGAAATTGTGTTTGAGAAAAAGGTGATAGATGTAACCGAAACAAAAAAGGACGACAAAGCCACGAAGCTTCGCGACGGTAGGCGCAAGGCCGTTGACCTGCCCACACCGCGCAATTACAACCTGAACTTTTCGATACAAGAGGTTACCACACAGCTCAATCAAACCAACATCACCGAGTTTTACCAACCGCTTACCGGTCCGGATAATATATTTCCCGGTTTCAGCCCGTTGCTGCAGGTAGCCACCACCGACCTTTTTGAAGATTACCGCGTGGTGGGCGGGTTCCGAACTTCGTTCAATCTGAGGAACACCGATATCATGCTCTCGTTTCAGAACTACAAAAAGCGGCTGGACAAGGAGATTTTCTTCTTCAGAAACTCAAACCGCCTGCTCGGAACTTTTACGGCCTTTGATATTGAAACCTACTTTGTGGGTACCCGCTTGTCCTACCCCATCAACGATGTACTGCGAATCGAAGGAACCCTTACCTACCGCAACGATCGTTTTTCTGCGCTCTCTACCGACCTCTTCCAATTGGAGAATCCGTCGTTCTTTGAGCATCAACTCGGGGTCAAGCCCGCCGTGGTGTTCGACAACACCCTGCCCATGGGATTGAATCTGCGCCGAGGTTGGCGTTTTAAAATCTGGGGAGAGTATTACCAGAATATCGCAGAGTTTCAAAATGCAATTCTCAACTTCAACGAGTCGTTTAACTTCCCCGAAAACGGTGATTTCCTCTTGCTGGGTGGAGACTTCAGGTTTTACCAGCGCATTCACCGCAACATTATTTGGGCAAATCGCCTGGCGGGAAGCACCTCCATCGGAAGTCGCAGGGTGGTATATTATCTCGGTGGGGTTGACAACTGGTTGTTCCGACGGGTAGATAACAGTTTAGAGGTGCCCACCGGACAAGGCTTTGCCTTCCAGTCGCTGGCCGCACCCATGCGTGGGTTCTGGATCAATGCCCGCAACGGAAATTCATTTGCTGTCTTAAATTCTGAAATTCGCTTCCCGGTTTTCAGCTACTTCTCAGGCAGCCCGCTCAAATCTGATTTCCTTGAAACCTTTCAGATTGTAGGATTTGGAGACATAGGATCGGCGTGGACCGGCCCTCACCCCTACAGTGAGCAAAACGTATTTAACCAGCAGGATATCACCACCGGGGGCGGAAACATCACTGTGATTATCAAAAACAACCGCGAGCCGGTAATATGGTCGTACGGTATGGGAGTTCGCGCACGGCTGTTGGGTTATTTTGTGCGACTGGATTACGCCTGGGGGGTAGACGACGGTGTGGTGCAACCCGGTGTGTTTCACTTTTCCATCAACCTCGACTTCTAGTGTTGAAAATGGATGTTTCCACCTTTGTAATTCTGATGTTCATCGGCCTTTTGGCAGGTACGGTGAGTGGCTTTATTGGTGTGGGAGGTGGAATTGTTGTGGTTCCCCTGCTCATTTTCTTTCTCGGGCTCAGCCAACACCAGGCCCAGGGAACCAGTCTGGCATTGATGCTGCCCCCCATCGGAATTCTTGCTTGCTACAACTACTACAAAACCGGAAATCTCAATATCGGGTACGCCATGGTTATCGCCCTGTTTTTTGTGCTTGGAGGGTACGTTGGATCCAAACTCTCGCTGCGGTTGTCTGAGTATGTGGTGAAATTCGTATTCGGATTATTACTGCTATACGTGGCACTCAGAATGATATGGACCTCCTGGAAGCAAATCATGTAAGCTATGAAAATTGAAAGCGCCCGAATACAAGACGCCGCCCACGAGCAACAAAGTTACGTGCAAACTGTGCGCGAACACCTGCACGCCCACCCTGAGTTGAGTTTTCAGGAGGTTGAAACCAGTGCGTTTGTGCAACGCGAACTGCATGAACTGGGCATACCCGTAAAAACGGGTTATGCAGGACACGGCATAGTAGCCATGATTGGCCGGGGCTCAGGTAAGATCGTGGCTTTGCGTGGCGATATGGACGCCCTGCCTATTCAGGAAGAAAATGAGGTTCCCTACAAATCAACCGTACCCGGTGTAATGCACGCCTGTGGACACGACGTGCATACGGCGTCTGTGCTGGGTGCAGCCCGAATTCTCAAATCGGTTGAGGATAAACTTGATGGCAGGATTATGTTGGTATTTCAGCCCGGTGAAGAGCGCTTACCCGGGGGAGCTTCGCTGATGATCAAGGAAGGTGCCTTTGCTGAACACCGACCTCAGGCAATTTTTGGTCAGCACGTTTTTCCGGCGCTCGAAGCGGGCAAAGTGGGTTTCCGCCCCGGCATATACATGGCTTCTGCCGATGAAATCAGACTACGGGTAATGGGCCGCGGTGGCCACGGAGCCATGCCACACCTCAACATTGACCCTGTTCTGATGGCCTCACACCTGGTGGTGGCGCTGCAGCAGGTGGTAAGCCGAAACAGCAACCCTGCCACGCCCAGCGTGCTGTCTTTCGGCCGCATTGAAGGATTGGGAAGCACCAACGTGATTCCCGATTCGGTGTATCTGGAGGGAACATTCCGCACCTTTGATGAAGCATGGCGCGCCGAAGCGCATCGCATGATTGAGCGCATGGCTACTGAACTGGTTTCATCCATGGGTGGCAAGTGCGAAGTGCGTATAGACAAGGGGTATCCTTTTTTAGTGAACGACGAAGAGCTCACCAAAAGGGCTGCCGGCTGGGCTGCAGATTACCTTGGACCCGAAAATGTGGTTGATTTGGATATCCGAATGACCGCCGAGGACTTTGCTTATTTCTCACAGGAATTCACCGGATGCTTTTACCGCCTGGGGGTGCGCAACGAAGCGCGTGGCATCGTACACAACGTGCATCAATCCAAATTCGACATTGATGAAGCCGCCTTGCCGATAGGAAGCGGGCTGATGGCCTGGCTAGCCATTAGCGAACTGGCCTGGAGTAAGGACTAATTCGCCACCTCGCTCATAAACTTGATGCGCATCAGGCGAAGCTCTTCTTCCGAGAAATCTCCACCAAACTCATCCACAGCAGCGTCAATGGAGTCGGTATCGGCCTCCATAAAATACTCCATAATTTCCTCCTGGGCATCCTCGTCAATAAGGTCGTCGATGTAGTAATTGATATTCACCTTGGTACCCGAGTGCACAATGGCTTCGATTTCGTCAATCACGTCCACAAGCTCTTTTCCTTTGGCCGACGCAATGTCATCCAGCGGCAGTTTGCGGTCAATATTGGTGATGATGTGAACCTTAAAACCCGACTTGTTCACCGCCGATTTAACCACAAGGTCTTGCGGGCGCTCTATCTCATTTTCTTCCACGTAGTCGCGGATAAGTGCCAGGAAGGGTTCACCAAATTTCAAAGCCTTACCACGACCCACGCCGGTAATATTTACCAGTTCATCCATCGTGGTAGGATATTGCACTGCCATATCCTGCAGAGATGCTTCCTGAAAAATAACGTAGGGTGGTAGTTCTTTTTCGCGCGCCACCCGTTTCACTTCATCTTTCAACATGCCGTAAAGTACCTGGTCCGAGCCCGAATCGTTGGCTCGCCCGTTCATTTTGGAATCACTGCCGCTGTCCGACTCGTCATACACACGTTCTTTGATAAGGGTAAACGACTTGGGCTTTTTGATGAAATCTCTTCCGGCATCAGACAGGTGCAGCACACCGTAGGTTTCAATTTCTTTCCACACCAGGCCTCCTACCACTGCCTGACGAATGACGGCATTCCAAAATTTATCATCGCGCCCGTCAAAAGAGTTTCCTTCACCAAAAAGCGGGTGTTTCTCGTGTTTGTAAGTCTTAATGTCATTGGAAGCATCTCCGCAAACAAAGTCCACAATGTGCTTGGCGCGGTGCTTTTCGCCGGTGGCTTCAATGGCCTTCAGCGCAACCAGCACCATTTCTTTACCTTCGATCCGTTCTTTGGGAAAGCGGGAGTTATCGCACATTTTGGCGCCGGGTCCGTTTTCTTCATCGAATTCTTCACCAAAATAGTGGAGAATAAATTTCCGGCGGTTCATGGAGGTTTCAGCGTAGGCAACCACCTCATTCAAAAGCTGCCGGCCAACCTCTTGTTCTGCTACAGGTTTGCCCTGAAGAAACTTCTCGAGCTTTTCAATGTCCTTATAGCTGTAAAACGCCACACAATTCCCTTCGCCGTCGTCGCGACCGGCTCTTCCTGTTTCCTGGTAGTAGCTCTCGAGGCTTTTGGGCATATCGTGGTGAATCACATAGCGCACATCGGGCTTGTCAATCCCCATTCCAAAAGCAATGGTGGCCACAATCACATCCACCTCCTCCATCAGGAACATGTCCTGATGTCTGGCTCGCACCGCTGATTCGAGTCCGGCATGGTACGGAAGGGCTTTAAAACCATTGAGCTGCAGAAGCTCTGCTATTTCCTCCACCTTTTTGCGGCTGAGGCAATAGATGATTCCTGACTTACCCTCGTTTTGCTTAACGTACTTGATGATTTCCTTGTTGACGTTGACCTTGGGCCTTATCTCATAGTAGAGGTTGGGGCGGTTAAACGACGCTTTGAACACCTTGGCGTCGAGCATGTCGAGGTTTTTCTGAATATCTTGCTGAACCTTGGGAGTTGCCGTGGCAGTAAGAGCAATAACAGGCACCTTGGCAATTTGATCCATGATGGCCCTGAGCCGGCGGTACTCCGGACGAAAATCGTGTCCCCACTCCGAAATACAGTGCGCCTCATCAATGGCGAAAAAAGAAAGCTCTACCTTTTTAAGCAGTTCTATGTTCTCCTCTTTATTCAGCGATTCAGGCGCAACGTAGAGCAGCTTGCATTCTCCGCTTAGCAGGTCGTCGTGCACGCGCTGGGTTTCAGCTTTATTGAGCGACGAATTCAGGAAGTGCGCCACTCCATCGCTCTGGCTAACACCCCGTATGGCGTCAACCTGGTTCTTCATAAGCGCGATAAGGGGCGATACCACAACTGCGGTGCCTTCCATGATCATGGCCGGAAGCTGGTAGCAAAGTGACTTTCCTCCGCCTGTGGGCATGATGACAAAGGCGTTATGACCGTCTAAAATAGCTTGTACTACGGCCTCTTGTTCACCTTTAAATGAGTTGAATCCAAAGAATTTCTTGAGCCCCGCTTTCGGGGTGAGCTGTGACGTTAATGTTGACATATTTTCAAAATCAGAACTAATGCTTGCCTGAGCAAACGAACAACTTGCAGGTATGTTACACGGGTCGCGGGTATTTTTTTTCAATCTGAGCTACCGATTGGGGAAAGCTGCTTTTTGCGACTGAATAAAAATACACTTTTTTCCGACATCCCAACAAATTTTTCGGCGAATACTATTGTGTTCACCGCTTTTTTTAACCTTCTGCTCCACGAATGTGTCTCGGTTGGTTATCCGTATTTTTGCGCGATGGCAGAACCGCAGGAGGAAGGTGCTGAAATGTCATTTCTCGATCACCTCGAGGAATTACGCTGGCGATTGATACGATCGGCTGGAGCTATTCTCTTCTTCGCCATCATTGCCTTTGCCTCCAAACGTATTCTGTTTGATGTTATTCTGTTTGGACCCAAGAATACCAACTTTCCTACCTATCGGTTTCTATGCAAGATGTCGCATCTCTTGGGGCTGGATGATTCACTTTGCCTGAGTGAAATGCCCTTTACGCTGCAAAACATTGCCATGAGCGGTCAATTTGCCACGCACATTGTAACCTCTGTGGTGGCTGGTTTGGTGCTCGCTTTTCCCTATGTGATATGGGAGTTGTGGCGATTTCTGAAGCCCGGGTTGCGCAAGGCCGAGCGCGATGCAGCCCGCGGAATGGTTTTTTACAGTTCAGCACTTTTTCTGTCGGGTGTGCTGTTCGGGTACTTTATTCTCTCCCCGCTTTCGGTGCAGTTTCTGGGTGGTTACAAAATCAGCGATGCGGTTGAAAATCAGATTCACCTCAACTCGTTTATCTCAACTGTAACAACAGTGAGTCTTGCGGCGGGTATCATTTTTCAGCTTCCCATCCTTATCTACTTCCTCACCCGAATGGGAATTGTTACGCCTCAGATTCTCAAATCGTACCGAAAACATGCCATTGTGGGTGTTCTCATCCTTTCGGCCATTATTACACCTCCGGATATCACCAGCCAGATTCTGGTTTCAATTCCCGTAATGCTGCTTTACGAACTGAGCATTATCATCGCCAAGCGCGTGGTGAAAAAAATGTCAGTAAATAGTTGATTCAGGCGCATCGCCTCTTTGACGGAAAATTTATTTTAGCACTTGACCAGTGCGCCGAATCAGCCCATACCCTTTGCCTGCTTACAGGCCAGTTTATCTATTGATGCTCACTGCATTGATGCTTTTGTCGGCGCAGGGTATCGCCCAGCGAACAAAGGTGTTTGGGTACGTACTCGACGCGCAAACCAATGAACCGGTTCCCTTTGTGAATCTGGCTTTTGCTCAAACCAAAATCGGAACCAGCTCCAATATAGAGGGCTATTTTGAGCTGGAGTCCTACTACGCCACCGATACCTTGCTGGCTTCTGCAGTGGGGTATATGCCTCAACGTTTAAAGATAAAGCGAGACCAAGCCCAAAGGCTCGACATCTACCTGAGCGCAGGCGAGATACAACTGCAGGAATTCACCGTACGGGCCAAAGATCACGAAAACCCTGCCCACCGCATTTTGCGCAATATCATCCGAAACAAACCAGTAAACAACCGCGAAAAACTGGAGGCCTACGAATACGAACTCTACAACCGCATGGAGTTTGACCTCAATAATTTCAGCGAATCATTTACCAAACAAAAACTCTGGAGACCTTTTGACTTTGTGTTTGATTATGTGGACTCTACCTCCAACGACAAGGTCTTTTTGCCCATGCTCATCTCCGAAACCATATCAGACTATCACTTCCGCAAAAGACCACGCGCCAGAAAAGAGATTATCAAGGCATCCAAAGTTTCGGGCATCGAAAACGAAAGTATCACCCAGTTTATGGGGCAAATGTATCTGGATTTCAACGTGTATGACAATAATATCGTGATTTTTGATAAAGGGTTTGTGAGTCCGATTTCAGCCAACGGACTGGTTTTTTATAAGTACTACCTGGAAGACAGCACCTATATTGACAACAAATGGTGCTACAAAATTCGCTACGTGCCCCGTCGCAAACAGGAGCTTACTTTTAAAGGTGAGTTTTGGGTAAACGACACCACCTGGGCCATTAAGGACATTCACGCGCGCATCGCAGAAGACGCCAACATCAATTTTGTGACCGACATCATTGTAGATCAATCATACGACGAGGTGGAACCTGAGGTATGGATGATGACACGCGAAGAGATTGTGGTTGATTTTCAGTTGCAAAAGGGTCAGGTTGGAGTATATGGCCGCAAAACATCGCTCTACCGGAATTTTGTCATCAACCAACCCCGCGATGACGACTTTTACCGCGGCTCCGACGACGTAGAGGTGCTTATTGATCACCGTAGAAAAGGAAAAGACTTTTGGGATGAAGCCCGTTTTGAACCCCTCACCGAACGGCAACGCAACATTTACCTTATGGTGGACTCTCTGCAAAACAACAGGCGTTTTCAGGCCTATACCGACATTATATCCATCCTTACTACGGGCTATAAAGTAATGGGTCCGCTGGAATGGGGCCCTTTCTGGTCAAGCTATAGCTGGAACCCCGTGGAAGGAGACCGCGTTCGTTTGGGTGGGCGCACAAGCAACAATTTCAGCACGAGGTTGATGTTGGAGGGTTATCTGGCTTATGGTTTCAAAGATCAGGAATTCAAATGGTCGGGAGGTGGGCAATACTTTCTCAGTAAAAAGCCATGGCAGTCGGTGGGACTCTATTTTACCCGCGATCTGGAACAAATAGGTCGACTTGAGAATTTCTTTCAACGCGACAACATGCTCACCTCCCTATTTCGTCGTGCTATACCGCTCAAACTTATTTTGGTGGAGGAATGGAAAGGGTACTACGACCGCGAATGGGTGACGGGCTTTTCCAACCGACTTACCCTGTCTCATGCGCGCTACTCGTCCATAGAGGGATTTGAATTTGAGCGCAGGCTTCCTGAATCGGACGATACCACCACAGTGCCCAGCATTACCAGCGCCGAGGTAAGCCTGAAAACGCGTTGGGCGCACAAAGAGCGCTTCGTGCACGGAGAGTTTACACGTGTGAGTTTGGGCACCCGCTATCCGATCTTTGAATTTGAATACGCCCTTGGTTTGCAGGGCATCATAGGCAGCGAATACAACTACCACCGTGCTCGTTTTTCCATGAGTCACAAATTGTTGCTGGGCATCTTTGGAAAACTGCGTTACCGCATAGAGGCCGGCAAGTTTTGGGGAGACCTGCCCTACCCCTTGCTGCAGGTACATCAGGGTAACGAAACCTTTTTCAGCTCAGAAGTGGCCTTCAATTTGATGAACTTCTACGAGTTTGTAAGTGATCAATACGCAATGGGCTGGGCCGAATATCACCTGGATGGATTCTTTTTGAACCGAATACCGCTGATGCGAAAGCTGAAGTGGCGCGAAGTTGTAGGTGCACGGGCAGTGTATGGCTCGCTTTCGGAGGCCAACCTGCGCGAAATGCTGCTTCCCGAAGACTCTTACATCCTCGATCGCGGCCCTTACGCCGAAGCTAGTGTGGGGATTGAGAACATCTTCAAGTTCTTCAGGGTTGAAGGTATCTGGCGACTCACCTACCGCGACCACGACAAAATCAGTAATTTCGGCGTCCGCATCCGCATGGCAATACACTTCTGAGAAACAATGAAACTGAGGGCAGAGAATATTGTAAAACGCTACGGCAAACGCCAGGTAGTAAAAGGTGTTTCGGTTGAGGTGAACCGCGGCGAAATTGTGGGTTTGCTCGGTCCCAACGGAGCGGGTAAAACCACCTCCTTCTACATGATTGTAGGACTGGTGAAGCCCAACGGAGGACATATTTACCTCGATGACAAGGACATCACCGAAGAACCCATGTACAAACGCGCACAACTGGGGGTGGGCTATTTGCCACAGGAGGCATCGGTTTTCAGAAAACTGAGTGTAGAAGACAACATCAAGGCGGTGCTCGAAATGACCAACAAACCAAAGGATGAGCAGCAGCAAATTCTTGAAAACCTGTTGAATGAATTTGGTTTGCAACACATCCGAAAGAGCCGGGGTGATTTATTGTCAGGAGGTGAGCGCCGCAGAACCGAAATTGCAAGAGCGCTGGCTGTGAGTCCTAATTTTATTTTGCTGGATGAGCCCTTTGCAGGAGTGGACCCCATCGCGGTAGAGGATATTCAAAGTATTGTGGCTCAACTCAAGGATCGCAACATAGGCATTCTCATCACCGACCACAACGTGCAGGAAACCCTCTCAATTACCGACAGGGCTTACTTGCTGTTTGAAGGCAGCATCCTCAAATCAGGGAGTGCCGAAGAACTGGCCGCGGATGAACAGGTACGGCGTGTGTACCTCGGGCAAAATTTTGAATTGCGCCGCAGAGTTCCCGGCAAAAAGCAGCAGTAAATCAGGCGGGTTGCACTTCCCGCAGCTCAAAGCTGTACTTTTCCATAATCAGGTTGGCAAGCAGTTTTATGCAAGCCTCATCCACTTGGCGCTCTGCCTCCTCGCGGCTGTCAGCTTCTATTTCGAGGGTAATATGCTTGCCGATGCGAACATTGGTGATGGTTTGAAGTCCAAGGTTTTTCATACTCGCACTCACTACTTTCCCCTGGGGATCAAGCAAGTTATCTTGCGGCATTACGTCAATTTCGGCGATGAATTTCATGGTTGCAATCGGTTCTGAATAATAGAAATAAGCACATACAAAAGTAGGATAATTGGAATGGCTGCGAAAAAGAAAAAGAATAACATTACCGCGCTGATCAGCACAAAGATGTAACGCCACTGGTTGTCGTTCCAACGTACATGTTTAAACTTGAGCGCCATCAGCTCTAGCTGAGAAATCATCAACAGCGAAAACAGCACACTGAATACCACCAACCCCTGTGCGGAGAAAATCCATGCTGCTCCGGGAAACCACTGGTCGTAATGTATCATCAACGGAAGCGATAACCAAAAAAGCGCGTTGGCTGGAATGGGCAGCCCGATAAAGCGGTCGTGCTGTCGTGTGTCAATGTTGAAACGGGCCAATCGGTAGGCTCCAAACATCGGAATCATAAGCGGGATCAGGCTGAACCAATCCCCGTTGGTTTGTTGCCCGAGCAAACTATAGCCAATAAGGCCCGGTGCCACACCAAAGGTTACCACATCTGCAAGCGAATCGAGCTGTTTGCCTAATTCGCCGGAAACTCCCAGTGCGCGGGCAACCAGTCCGTCCAGAAAGTCAAAAACCGCACCTGCCAGAATGAGCCACGCAGCGTAGTGCAAGCTGTATTCAAAAATGCAAATCACTGCCAAAATTCCGCAAAGCAGGTTCAGCAAGGTTACAAGATTGGGCAAATGCTGTTTCATGTTACACGCCAAATGTAAGGCAAACGGGCAATTTTTTTGTTTTTCTGTTGTTAAAACACATCGAACCACCTATGCTGCTTTGAGCGAAAATGTAATTTTACGCCTTATGTATGGTCTGCGCGATTTAGCCCGCTTTGGAGTTATTCTCCCGGTTCTCTTGCTTTCATTGGAGACCGCTGCTCAGGCACCCAAGTACAGTAACGAGTTTCTCGCCATTGGGGTGGGTGGCCGCGGGCTCGCCATGAGTGGAGCGCAGATTGCTTCGGTGAATGACGTTACGGCCGGATACTGGAATCCGGTGGGATTGCTCGGCATACAGGATAAATTTCAGGTGGGTGCTATGCACTCGGAGTATTTTGCAGGTATCGCAAAGTACGATTACGGCGCCTTTGCCAAGCCCATTGATTCTACCTCAGCCATTGGAATTTCCATTCTGCGGTTTGGGGTGGACGACATTCCCAACACCACCCAGCTAATAGACGCCAACGGAAACATTGACTACGACCGCATTACCAGTTTTACCGCTGCCGACTACGGTTTTCTGCTTTCCTACGCCAAGAAAACCGGAATCAAGGGGCTTAGCATAGGAGGTAACCTCAAAGTGATTCACCGCGTGGTGGGTAGCTTTGCCAAATCGTGGGGGTTTGGCTTGGATGTTGCAGCCAACTATCACCATAAAGGCTGGATGTTTTCGGCGGTGGCCAGAGACGTGACCTCTACCTTTAATGCCTGGAGCTTTACCCTTGACGATGCTACCGTGGCTGTATTTGAAGCTACGGATAACGAAATACCGCAAGACGGGCTGGAACTCACCTTACCACGACTGATCCTGGGAGTTGCCAGAGAATTCACTTTCAATGACAAATTCTCACTGCTTGGTGAAATCAACCTCGTAAACACCTTCGACGGCCGGCGAAACGTAGTGATCAGTGCCGACCCCATCAGCATTGAGCCGGTGGTTGGTCTAGAGGCAAGTTATCAGAAAATGGTATTTTTAAGGGCCGGTGTAGGTAACATTCAACGACACCTCAACGAATTGAACTCTGAAGAATGGGGCTTCCAACCCAACATGGGGGTGGGCGTCAAAATTAAAAGCATCAGTATTGACTACGCCCTTACCAATATCGGAAATACTTCACAGGCACTCTACTCGCATGTGTTCTCGCTGCGCCTGGATATCTAGTGCCCGTCGGGCGCTCGGGCTTTTCTTCTGGCTGATGCCGCTTTTTGCCTTGGCACAGCCCTTCGGAAACGAGTGGATAAACTACAACCAGCGTTACTATAAATTCAAGGTGTGGGAAGAGGGCGTGTACCGCATTCCCTACAACACCCTGGCCGCTGCCGGCATTCCGCTCGCTACCATTGACCCCCGCACCATTCAGGTGTACAGTCGCGAAAATGAAGTTCCCATTTATGTGCACGGTGAGGAAGACGGCACCTTTAACCTCACCGATTACATAGAGCTCTATGCAACCGGTAACGACGGCTGGCTCGACGTGCTGACCTATAACCAACCACAAAACCACACCAATCCCGGCTATAGCCTGTACAACGACACCATTTACTACTACATCACATGGGAGGAGGGAAACCTGAATAACCTGCGTTACCAGACATTGGCCAATCAGGAACTGGATGATTTGGAGCCCACCCCATTTGTGTGGCGCACTTCCAACCTGATTCTCAGCAACATTTACCACCCGGGCGAAATGGACGTGTGGGGGGCCTCTTCACCACTTTACACTGCCGGCGAGGGCTGGGTGGGATTGCGGGTTGGATTTCCCACAAGCAATGCTGCGAATCCAAGACTTTATCAAATTCCTTCGGGCAATGCCTACACGGGTCCCGGAGCGCCGCAAGCCGAATTCCGAACAACCTTTGCCAGCCTCAACAGCGCCGGAGTGGAACCGGGTCAACCCAACCACCACGTGCAGATTGCCTCCGGTACCGGAAACAACTTCAACAACCTAACAATCGTTTACGACGAAACCTTTTTCGGGTATAAAGTGGTACACCACAACTGGAATGTGCCCAGTTCAGTGCTTGGAAACAACAACTCTGCAGTAGGGTTTCGCACGGTAAACGACCTGGGTGTAGCGGCCGATCAGATTGCAGCGGCAAATATCACCCTTCAATACCCCATGGTTCCCAATCTGGCCGGATCTTCGGGCTGGAATGTGCACATACCATCGGACGGCTCAGGACAATTGCAGCGTTTTCGCTTTGAAGGAATAGGCCAAAACCCTGTGGTGTACGCGCGCGGAAATGCTCCAAGGCGTATCGTGGCTCAGCCCGACGGAAATTTCTGGCAGGTGGGCATTCCTCAAACAGGCTCGGATGTAATACCATGCTACGTGGTGGCCGGCAATGCCATTCAAACGGTAACACAAGTTAAGGCGGCCGGTATTGCAGGTAATGGTATTCTCACCAATTTCGCCACTTTCAACGTTGATTCGGCCTACGTAATCGTAACGCACAATAAACTGCTGGCCGCGGCTCAGACCTACGCAGCGCATCGCAATCTGCGCTTCAATACCTTTGTGGTGGATGTGGAGGAACTGTACGATCAATTTGGAGGCGGAATTGAAAAGTGTGGACTTGCCGTGCGGCGTTTTTCAGACTTCTTGCTCACCAACTGGACCACTCCGCCGCAGTACCTCTTTTTAGTCGGGAAATCCATACGCGAAGCCGTAGGTAACGCCGGCCAGAACGGCGCGCGGAAAGTACCTGCCCATTTTGAACGCAACCTTGTACCGTCGTTTGGCTATCCGAGTAGTGACAATCTGATAACCCGTGGGTTGCAAAACAACCCGGGTTGGGCGCCTGCGCTGCGAACGGGCCGACTGGCTGCTGAAACGCCGCAGGATGTGATAGATTACCTGAACAAGGTGCAGACTTTCGAAAATCAACCCCCGGCAGAGTGGATGAAAAATGTCATGCATTTTGGGGGTGGCGTAAATAATCAGGAGCAAAATACCTTTCAGGGCTTTTTAAATGACTACAAAGCCATAATTTCCGACACCTGTTTTGGTGGGAACGTGCATTCGTTCTTTAAAACTTCGCAGGACCCCATTTCCATCAATCTTTCGGCCGAAATCAGCGACCTGATCAACGGAGGGGTTTCGCTGATGACCTTTTTTGGGCACGCAGGCGGAACCGGTTTCGACCAAAGTATTGACGATCCCAATAACTTCGAGTGGAATGGTCGTTTTCCTTTTCTCATTGGTAATGCCTGCTTTACCGGTGACATTCACCAACCCGGAAGCAATAGCACCAGCGAGAACTTCCTGTTGCTTCAGAACAAAGGAGTGATTGGCTTCTTATCCACTGTAGAACTTGGTTTTGCCAATACTCTCAACGTGTACAGTAAGGAGTTTTACAAACAACTAAGCTCCAAGAATTACGGAGGAACGGTCGGTGACCACATGCGGAAAACCATTCAACTGGTTTCGGGTGAGACACCGGGAATTATGATGCAAAACCAAGTGCTGGGCATGACACTTCATGGCGATCCTGCCATTGTACTCAACTCTTTTCCCAAGCCCGATTACGCCATTTCCGAATCGAGCGTGTTTTTCGACCCGCCCGAGGTCACAGCCATCATGGATTCGCTGACCATTAATGTGGCACTGAAGAATATCGGTAAAGCCACCAATCAGAGTTTTGATGTAGTGGTTGAACGAAAATTTCCCGACAACGGCGCCGATTCGGTGTACGTGGTGAGGGTAGATCACCTCCATTACAAGGACACCGTGCGTATAACCATGCCTGTGCAACCCGAAAGATCATTGGGCATCAATACATTTGATGTCAGCGTGGACCTCCCCTCGGTGGAAGTGGACGAACTCGACAATTTTGGGAACAACGTGGTATTGGGCGTGCAGCTCAACATTACCAGTGGTGGAATTATCCCTGTTTACCCCTACCGCTACGCCGTAGTTGCTGACCCGCAGATCAGCCTGAAAGCATCTACCGGTGATATTTTTGCCTCTGAAACCGCCTATCGCTTTCAGGTAGATACCACACGCTCGTTCAACAGTCCCTTTCTCACCCAACAAGTACTTACCCAAAACGGTGGTGTGATTGAGTGGCCCCTGCCTTTTACCATGACCGATAGCACCGTGTACTTCTGGCGGGTAGCCATTGACGACGCTCCGCTCAATGAGTTAAAGTGGCGTGAAAGCTCTTTTCAATACATACCCGAAAAAACAGGATGGGGACAGGCACACTTTCAGCAGTTTAAAGACAATTTCTTCGGTCAGCTTGTGTACAATGAACCCGACCGACTGATTGACTTTTTCAGCGGAACGGTAAACCTACGCTGCAACGTGCTTGGGAATTCAACCTCACTGAACAATGAAGTTGCACTTGACCTCAACATCATTGAATACGGCGGATGCGCCAATCCTCCGGCTATGCACGTGGTGGTGCTCGACCCTACCACTTTTGAGGCCTGGGGCACTGCGGTTGACGGGCAAAATCCCCAAAACGATTTCGGAAATCAAAATACAGGTTCGGCGTGTAGGAACAGGGTGGAGTACTTCTTTATTTTCAGGCAAAACAATGAGGCGCAAATGCAGGGTTTCTCAGATATGGTGCTAAATGCTGTGCCGAATGGACACTATCTTCTAATCTACACATGGCGTTTTTTGGTTGAAACCAGCCTGTCCAACACCAACTTTTACAACACGATGTCGCAATTGGGCTCTACTGTGAATCCCACTGAGCACGATAGCATTCCCTACATTTTCTTTGTACGCAAGGGCGATGGAGGCTCAGTCGAAGAGATTTTCGGGGCCGATTTAAATGATGTCATTCAGCTCAATACACTGCTTCAGGCTTCGGGAGATGAGGGAGTGATGGTGTCTCCTCCTGCCGGACCGGTAGCTGAATGGGGCTCGTTTCACTACCGCTTTCACCCCAGAGAAAACCCCAGCACCGATTCGGTAGGAGTGCGCTTGAGGGGAATCACCACTAATAATACAGTTTTGGATATTCCGGGTTCTCAAACCTCGGGCTTTTCATTTGATAAACCCGAGCTAAGCAACTGGGTAGATGCATCGGAGTACCCAAGGCTGCGGATCCGCACGCGGCTCAAAGACACCGAAAATCAAACCCCGGCCCAGCTTCGTCGCTGGCATTTGTTGCACGACGAAGTACCCGACGCCGCCGTTAATCCCGCTGCATGGTTTGTGTTTGAATCTCCCGAAGTAGACCAGGGCGAGCAAATGCTGGTTTCCTACGGCATTACCAACGTGAGCACCGTGGATATGGACAGCCTGCTTGTGCGCTATTGGGTGGTGCGCGAAAACAACACCACACAGGAAATTGACCTGCGCCGTATTGCCCCCCTACCGGCGGGAGAAACCATTATTGATTCGCTCATTTTTGATTCGTGGGGACTGTCAGGAAGCAACCAGTTCAGGCTCGAAATCAACCCCATCAACCCGCAAACAGGTCAATTCGATCAGCTTGAGCATCACCGCTTCAATAACTTTTTGCAGGTGGGATTCAAAGTGTCGCGCGATGTGATTAACCCGCTGCTTGACGTCACTTTTGACGGACTGCATATTTTGGATGGAGAAATCGTTTCGGCCAATCCTGAAATCAGCATTTCGCTCACCGACGAGAACATGTTTCTGATGATGAACGAAGACGCCGATACCTCCAATTTTGAGATCTTTATATCACCTCCAGGAGGCGAGTTTGAGCGCCACTATTTTTACCAGGGAGGAATGCCCAATATGCAATGGATACCGGCATCGGGAGGAACTAACCGTTTTCAGATTCTCTACAGGCCGCGCTTTGATCTGGATGGCACACACACACTGTTGGTGCGTGCAACCGACAAATCGGGTAATCCCAGCGGTGAAAAAGACTACCGTATCAGTTTTGAGGTTATCAATCAAAGCACCATTACCGATGTGCTTAATTACCCCAACCCTTTTTCTACCAAAACACATTTTGTTTTTACGCTCACCGGCTCAGAAGTGCCCGACTACATAAAAATCCAGATTATGACCATCTCCGGTAAAATTGTGCGTGAAATCACCCACATGGAGCTGGGGCCCATCAGGGTGGGGCGCAACATCACCGACTTTTACTGGGACGGTACCGATATGTATGGCGACCGGCTGGCCAACGGCGTGTACCTGTACCGCGTTATTGCCAAAATACACGGGCAAAGCATCACCAAGCGCGAAACGGGCGCCAGTCAGTACTTCAGGCAGGAGTTCGGAAAAATGTACCTTATCCGATAAATGAGTACATTGGCGGTTCAACTGCAAATTACTCTACCATGCGTTTATCTCAAGTTGCACTCTTCTTCGCCGCAGCTTATCTCATTGGTTGTACCCCAAGCGAAACCCCGGAAGATATTCTGAAAAAGAGCCGTCAGGTTATTCTGGATCAAACAGTCTTTACCTACGATTTTCAATACCTCGCCAAATATTTTGACAATACCGATACGCTCAATGTAAATGGCAATGTGGTACTTTACCGCGTGCCCAGCGACAGCACCCTGGGCTACCATACGCGCATAGCAAGTACAAATCAACAGGGTGGCCTTACTGAGCATTATTTCAACGGGCGCGAGTGTACCATCGTAGACCACGAGCAGCAGAGTGTGTTGATTGACAGCCCTGACTCGAATGGTACAGGTGTACCCGGTGCGGGGTTTATTTCCGGCAACTACATATCAGGGGCCCTTTGCAGGGTTCTTACTGCCGAGGATCCTTTTAATATGCAAAATGATGATGTTTCATGGAACTACTTAGGATTGAAGGAGATATCAGGTGAGCCTTGTCATCATTTTGAAGGAACAGACCCCGATCAGGGTGACTACGCAGATTTCGTAACGACTTACTTTATCAGCGCATCGTCGTATTTGCCCGTGCAACGAACCTTCAGTGTGCGCTATGTACCTGAAGACACCTATCAGTACAACGAGCTCACGATGCGCTTTAACCGCACCCCGGAAGAAGGTGCGCTCAACAGTGTTGCGCAGGCAAACTACCCCGACCACTACCAGGTAAATTACTACAAGGCAACTGACTACAAGGAGGTACCCTTGTTGGAGGTGGGAACAAAACCCGCCAACTTTACCTTACCCATTATGCTGGGGGAGGGCAACATAAGTCTGGAGGAGCTCCGGGGAAAGATTGTATTACTCGACTTTTGGTACGTATCGTGCGCTCCTTGCAAAAAGGCCATCCCCCATTTGCAGGCCTTGCATCGCAAGTACGCCGGTAGTGATGTGGTGGTTCTGGGAGTGAATCCGGTGGATGCCGACCGAAGTGACCAGGAACTGCAAAAGTTTTTTGGTATCTATGGTATGACCTACCCCAATGTACTCGATTCCGGAAGGACAGCTACAAGCCAGATGAACGTGCGCGCCTATCCAACCCTTTACCTGCTCGACCGTGAGGGTAAGGTATATTGGAGCCACGTGGGCTTTTCAGAAGAAATGATGGCTATGGTGGACGAGAAGGTGGTGGAACTATTGGGTCAAGCCTCTGAGTAATTCCCGATATTGCGTTGACTTGTGGCCGCACAAATGACACACACGGCGCAAGTGGCGACAGAAAATATGAATCCGTTCGCTAGATAACGAAAACCCACACAGGTTGCAGTTGAGCCTGCAGACAGATGTAAGCAGGGAGATTTTAGAAAATAATACCGATGATAAAAACACTCAAGAAGATCGTTCCTTCAGGAATGAAGAAGAGGATTAAGCTCGCGATGCTTTCGGGAAACAAGGTGAATTGCCCGTTCTGTGGTTTTAACGCAAAAGAATTGGCGCCCATTGGGTTAGACTCTAAAGTTTTGAGAGAAAAACAAGTGATTGGCGCAGGTTTGAGAAATGCCGGTTGTTACAAATGTGGATCTTCAGACAGGGAAAGGTTAATTTATGTTTACCTCAAACATGTCCTCAAGGTATTTGACAGCAAGAACTTGAGGATTTTGCATTTCGCACCAGAGAAAAACTTGTCTAATCTGTTGAGCCAGATTGGATTCGAGAAATATGTCTGCGGAGACTTGTTTACCGAGGGCTACAATTACCCCCACTACGTTCAGAATATGAATGTTTTAGACATTCCCTTCGAAGACAATTCGTTTGATTTCGTCATATGCAATCATTTACTTGAACACGTGCCGAATGATGGAGATGCCATGAAAGAGTTGTTTCGGGTTTTAAAGCCGAATGGAAGAGCAATTCTGCAGGTGCCAATATCGAGTAATTCTGAATCAACATTTGAAGATTTTTCCGTAACCGATCCGAAAGAAAGGGAATTGGTATTTGGTCAGTTTGATCATGTACGGATATACGGGCAGGACTACGCAGACAAACTGCGTGCAGTAGGCTTCAAAGTTGAACGCGTCAACATTTCGAAAAAATATGAGAAATACGGGTTGTGCATGGATGAGGACATTTTTCTTGGAATGAAATAAATCTTTTGACCTTCTGCCCCCTCTGTGTACCCTACTCCAATACTCCTCTCCACCAACCTACCCCCCCACCACCTCCGCAAACACCGGCTCATTTAATAACATGCCGCAGGTGAGCAAAGCAGTGGTAGTAACGCCCTTGATGCCGTGCAGATGCACATACTGACCGGTAAAAAACAGATTGGGGATTTTGCTCTGCGGTGATACAAAAGCGCGGTGTGGCTGGCGGTAATCTTTGAGTTTTCCGTAGGCTGCACCACGGGGTACATTCAGGTAATCTCGCAGGGTGAGCGGGGTGGCCGTGTGCCAGCTTTGAATGGCATGCTTAAAACCCGGAAATCGCTCATTGACCGCGTTGATCAATCGCAAGCCGCGCTGATGCTTAAAGTTTTCGTAGTCGTCGCCGCGACCTGAGGGCTGCGCCGTGGTGTTGAAAGAATCCTCCCATTGGCGCACCTCATCGTAGTGCATGTACGCCAGTACCGTGGCGGCCACCGCGTGGGGTTGTGCCGGCGACACCGCCGCAGGGTACAACAGCCAACTGTCGGGCCATTGGGCTTTGTGGTAATTCACCGCCGACCACACATCAGGGCGGCTGTAGTGGTAGTAATTTCGCGTCAGGTAGGGAAAAGTACCAGGCTTAAACACCACATAAAGGGCAAAAAACGACGTAGTTTCGGGCACATCTGCAATCCGCCTGCGATAAGAAGCCCGCAGCGCACCCCCGCGCAACAAGGCAAGGGCCTTTTCCGGCGCAAAATTGGCAATCACATACTTCGCCTCAAACACATCTCCATCAGCCGTTTGCACCCTTCGAACCACTCCGTTCTCCACCTGCAGTTCGCTTACTTCTTTTCTGCGGAAGAGCGCACCTCCCCTGCTCCGTATTCCGGCAGCGAGGTGTTTGGCCATTTGGGCTCCGCCGTCAACGCATCGCCACGCGCTCTGCAGGTAGCTGTTCACAATGAGCGCATGCTGGTGGAGGGGCGTAACTCCACCCAAGCCGCCGTAAAGAGGGATGTTGCCGGCAAGCACTTCGCGCAGCTTTATATTGCTTGTAAGCGACGCTATAAAAGCCTGGGCATCGGTGCGCATGGCTTCAGTATTGAGCGCCTCCCAGGAAGTTTCGCGCAACTGATTGGCGTAAAAAGAGTCGCTCACTTCCTTCAAGACGTCCACATAGCGCTGAATGGAGACACGCTCTTCCGGGAAAAACTCCGCCAGTCGGTTCACAAAATGTTCGCGTCCCTGGGCAAGCGGGTACTCACGCGGATCGCCGTCAAAACTGATTACGTCAAATGCATCGGTATCCAATCGCTCCAACTTCAGGTGCTCCATCAATCCGAAGTAGGAAAAAATGCGGTGCAATGGCTCGCCTTCGTCCAGCTCACCTATGTAATGCACCCCCGTGTCAAACAAGGTTTTATCACGACTGAACACCTGCAAACATCCACCGTATTGCACATTTTTTTCAAGCACACACACCTTCATGCCGCGACCTGCCAGGTAGTAGCCACAGAGCAAACCGCCAAGTCCCGAGCCCGCAATCACCACGTCGTATGTGCGGTCATCTTCCATCTTTTGCGCGAATTAGGTACACCACATTGGAGGTAAAGCGGGTGTTGTCAACAACCTCAACCGTGGCACCGGCTTGTTCGGCCACTCCGGAGATAAAGTCGCGCGTTACAAAACACAACTCATTCCGGTTCATTTTGTTAAAACCAATATTGGTTGATAGAAATTCCGTGAGCCAGGTACCGCGCTGCCTTTCTTCGAGGGCGGCATCCGCATCGCGCACCAGTATCAGCCCGCCGGGTTCCAACCCCCCAATACAAGCTTCCAGCACCCTTTGCTGATCTTCGGCCGGGAGGTAGTGTAACACATCGGCCAGCACGTATGCGTTTGCACGCGGCAGGGGGTCGGTGAGTACGTTATGGACTTCAAAGCGGAGATTCGGCGTGGGAGTGGATGTATTATTGGCCACCGCAATTTTTTCTTCGTCGTGATCCAGGCCTATAACCGTGCGCTCGTGGGAAGTCCAAGCGAGAATGTGTGCCAGGAATCCGTATCCGCAGCCAATGTCCACAATGGTTCCGCTTTGGGGCAGGTGCTCGTGAAAGAACCGGTAATTGCCTTCCATGCGGGTTTTGATGCGCGTGTACCACTCCAGCACCGGCCCTTTAAGGATGTAGTTTCGCAGCAACTGGTCGCGAAAGTAATCCGGCGACTCCCACTCCTTGCGCAAGGTGGCGTAGCGCTGCTTAAAATGGCGGGCAATGCTTTTGGTGCGTTCCTGATATGTGTCGCCCCAACTGCGGTCAGCGAAAGGAATGCGCGGTTCAATCAGGCGGTGAACCATGCCGTTTTTCAGCAGGTATGAATCGCCCTTCGGCATGGAGTAATGACTTCCGTGAAAAATGATGGGCACGATGTCAAGCTTCAACTCTTCCGAGAGATAAAAAGCTCCCTTGTGAAAACGGTTCAGGTAGCCATCTTCCGTGCGCGTTCCCTCCGGAAAAACCACAATGGAGCATCCCTGTGCCACGAGTTCCCGCAACCTTGGAATAAAGCGTTCGTAACCATCGTTCACGTGAAAATAGCCGGCATAGCGCACCGCCCACCCAAATACGGGCGAGTCGTACACCCACTTTTTCACCACCATCACCATATTGGGGTGAATATTGAGCGTAATCAGGATATCAATGAAGCTCTGGTGGTTGGCAATCACCACGGCCGGTTTGCTGAAGTCCTCGTTGTGCGGATTGAGGTAGCGACGGGGCACGTTCACCATGATGGCTGCGAGTGAGCCAAGAAAGGTACCCATCAAGCCTCTGAAAAACCTTCGCTTGCGCTCATTGCCAAATGGGAACAGGTGTAAAAAAAGCATCACCACATTCAGCACCAGGCACCCCACAAAAAAGTAGGTGAGCGAAAACACGCCAAGCACCAGGTTGATGATGTTGACAGGTACCAGTCCCCGTTCCTTGCGGTCTATCATTGCCCAGCGAAAAAGCATGGGCTGCAAAGTGTAGGCAATCAACACCATGCTACCGATTCCGACCAAGGACATTCCGGCGATGGAGCGCAAAGCAGGGTGTTGGGCGAAAATCAGCACACCCACGCCCACGGTGGTGGTAAAGGCCGACATGAAAATGGAATTCTTGTAGGAAACGAGCTCATCGCGCCCGTACTTGAAATGCTGCATCATACTCCGCGAAATAAAGATGCTGTAATCAATGCCCAGACCGAAAATAAAGGTTGAAATGATGATGTTGAAGATATTGAATTGCAGTCCGAAAAGCTTCATAAGACCCAGGGTCCACGTCCACGCAATCATCATGGGCAAAAAGGTAAACAGGGCCACTTCTATTCTGCCATAGGCGATAAGCAACACCAGAAAAACGATCAGTAGCGACCACTGTACCAGTCGCTCAAAATCCTGCGACACAAAGGCAATGATTTCGTTGGTGATGTGCTGTTTGTCGAGCACCATCACTCCGCTCACACCCGCCGCAAGCTGTGTAATCTGTTGTCTCCACTCTTGCTCGGTGCGCACCACGGTTACCAACTGAACGCGCTCATCTTCGCGATGCACAAAATGCCGAAACAGCGGAATGCTCGCCCACTCCACATAATCCGGTGGGCTGTACGATTCTTTTGCCCGCCGGAAAAACGTTTCGTAAGCACCATCGCGCATTCCCAATTCCATACCGGCGCGGTTCATTTCCTGTGAAAGAAATGTGATGTATTCCGGCGTCATGCGGGCATCCCACCTGGCTTTGCGTCGTAAGGCCTCTTCGGGAGTGGGCACAATCGACACAAATGACGCGAGGGCCTGCAGACTTCCTTCGGGGCTTTGGCTCTTTAACTTTTTCTGAAGCGCATACGAAGTTTCGAGGGCTTGCTGCCAGTTTTCACCTTCAGAAACGAGCAATACATTTTTAAGCGATGCCGTGCTGATGCGATTCAGGTTTTGCTCTGCACGATCCAGTTCGGGCGTGGTGTAGTTCATTTTCAGAAGGTCGCCTTCAAAACCCACTTCACCCGGCAAAAAGTAGAGCACCCCGGTGAGCAGCAGCACACCCATTACCACCCAACGGCTTTTATCGGGACGCAAAGCATTGAGCCGGTCAATCATGCTGTTGCGCCGGGATTCGTGCAGTTGCATGCCCTGCGATAGAAAATGTGGCAGAAGCAACAAAGCCGTAGCCGCTCCCACCAGCACACTTACAGCCGCAAAAATGCCCAGGTTCTTCATGGCCGGTGCGTGCAGTGTGAGAAGTGTAAAAAAGGCGGCGGCCGTGGTAACCGAGCTCAGAAGCGTCGGCTCTGCGAGGTCGTGAATGGTCTCTTCCACTTTGCCTTTTGACCTGAAATGCGTGAACACATGCAGCGCATAATCTACGCTGATTCCGAGCAAAATTGAACCAATGCCCACCGCAATGAGCGAAACCGACATACCGAGCCAGGCAAAAACCGCCAGCGCAGATGCTCCTCCAACAAGCGAAGGAATCAGAATCAGCGCAAACACGCGGATACTGCGGTAAAACAGGAATATCACCACGAGAAGCGCCGCCGCCGCCAGTGAAACCGTAAAAAAGATGTCGCGCTTGATTTGGGCCGCATTCACCGAAGCTGCCAGTGGTGCTCCAAACATTTCGAGGACCACACTTCCATGGGTCAACTCGTTGGTTTTTTTGGCAACTGCCCGTAACGAGTCGTAAAGCGCTGTGTTGAGCTGCGAGTCGTTGGCCGGAAAAGCCGGTTGGGCGAAAAGTACGAGATGGCGTTCATCCGGCGACATTAAAAAGCCGTCCACCAGCTCTAGTTGTTCATCCAGGTTGAACTGGTTGAGTCTGTTAAGCACCCTAAGCCCAAGTCCCAAAGGATCGGCCACCACAAAGCGCGAGGTAAGAAAACCTGAATGCGAGGTAATCTGGCGATGGTTTGCACGCGCCTGACTGCGAATCGCATCGGGGTGCTGCAAGGAATCGAGGTAGGCATAATCTGCATCTGTGAGCAGGAAAGGCAGCTGATCCATGATCAGGTCATATAGCCTTCCGGCATCGCCTTCATCCACCCGCATGGGTTCATCTTTGAGCAATTGAGGTTGGAGGGGTTCCAGCCACATAAGAAGTTCTTCGGCCACGTCGGCAAGGTGCATTTCGGCAGAAGAATCAGCCATCAGGTGGAGCACCACCCTATCTGAAAACACGGCGGCATCCAGCGATTTGAGCACGCTTTGCGCGCGCTGGTCAGCAGGAAGCAGGTCGGTTACATCCTCTGAGAAAGAGATTCGCTGAATACTCCACAGAGCAAGGCCTGCCCATGCCAGCAGCAGCAAGGCCAGCAACCATCTGCGCGCGCGAAAAAAACGGTATATCGCTGTGAACAAGGCTCCCATCCATCAGCTTTTGAGAGGTTCTTTGCGAAAGAGCAAAAAGAGCAGATACAAGAGCAAGCCCACTGCTATTCCCGCAGTCAACGAGAGCATAACCGCTCCCAACAGGTACTGGCTGAAATGAATACCGATATCCGCTACGCTGATTTCCGTGGAGAACTGCAGAGGCCGCTCCGAGGTATCAATCACCCATCCGCCCATCATGTAGCTTCCGTAGATGATGAATGGAATCATGGGCGGGATGCTGATGTTGGATGCCAGGAGCACCACTACCTTGTTGAAGCGAATGAGATGGGCCACAAAAGCCGCCACCAGCATCTGGTAACCCCAAATGGGGAAAATTCCCATAAAAACCCCAAAGCCCACTTCGGCGGCGAGTTTGGCGTTGCTGGCTTTGGTTTTCAGGAGGTTTTTGTTGAGAAAGGCTTTGATGTTCGTCCAATTCAGGGAGCGAAAAAAAGAGCGCGGGTGGTGGTAGAAAAACGCCAACAGTACCAATATGGTATTCAACACGCTGATTCGCGCAAAATCGTGAAACGGCCTGAAGTGCGTAATGCGCGAGCCATCGGTGTGGTAAATCACCGATACCGGCACCGACACGATGCGTACTCCGCGCCATGCCAATCGCACCAGCACTTCTATCTCAAACTCGTATTTGCGGGTGTGAAAGCGCATGCCACTGATGGGTTCCAGTGGATACAAACGATAGCCAGATTGCGTATCGGGCAGTTTCTGAAAGGTTTCCACATAAAACCAGAAATTAGAAAAGCGGTTTCCAAAACTGCTTTTTCCGGGTACACCTTCCTGGTCCATATTGCGCGCACCCACAATCATGCTTCCCGGATGCCGGGTTACTTCCTCCAGAAATTTGGGCAGGTCTTCCGTGAGGTGCTGCCCGTCGGAGTCTATGGTAATGGCATGGTGGTAGCCCGCTTGCCACGCCGCCCGAAACGCGTTTCGCAAAGCCATTCCTTTACCCTTGTTGCGGTCGTGATGCAGCACGAGAAAAGTATCCTCATAGGATTCGAGTAGCTGACGCGTATCATCGGTGGAGCCGTCGTTCACAATGACCACACGGTGGGTTTCGGCGGCAAGGCGCTCCAGCAGAGCCGGTAAAAAGGGGGCATTGTTGTACGTTGGAACCACGATGCAGCAGTCGGCTGCCCGCAACATGCTATCCAGCACGGAGGTCATTCCTTGAGCAGACCTTTGAACTTGAAGCACACATCACCGTTAAACCAGGTGCTGCTCATCACTTTCACCGTTCCGTCTTCAAGGGTTTCGGTTTGCACTTTCACCTCCAGCTCATTGCCCTGCCGCGGGTCAACCACAGCGGTAAACTTCAAATCGGTCCCTTCCAGCACGCGAAGATCTCTGCCTGTAATAGCCGAAACGGCATCCACCACCATCTGCATGTGACAAACACCGGGCAAAATGGGCGATCCGGGAAAATGGCCGCCAAAAATATCGTGGGCAGCGTTCAGGCCAAAAAAGGCAATGTGGCCCGAGGATTCACCGTCCACATCTACCTTGTGCAATTCGTATAGGTCGTTTAACAACACGGCTAAAGTAAAGCGGTAAAGGTACGTTTTAGAAATGTTTTGGTGAAGATGAAAAGCAAGGCCGGCATTCCGCGAAATTCTGAACCTATCGCAGGGGCTCAGGCTTAAACACTTCTGCGGAAACAGGCTGGTTATACACCTGATTAGAGAAACGATACACGGTAAAATCGCCGTTGGCGGCTGTCATCCTCATTTCACGTACGCGGTAATCATCGCCGAAAAAAAGTTCCATGTGGCTAACGTGTTCGGCCATCGTGCGATCGGTGGGCGTCATGCGCAC
>REDV01000087.1 GCA_007695365.1 Cryomorphaceae bacterium
AACTCCCGACACCTGGTTTTGGAGACCAGTGCTCTACCAACTGAGCTACACCCGTCTATTGACAGCTAAAGGTGAAAGGCACATGTGCCCTCACCTTCCGCTGTCAACATATTTCAATCTTCGTTCGAATTACTCGATGATTTCGGTAACCTGACCAGCACCTACGGTACGGCCACCTTCACGGATCGCAAAGCGCAGACCTTTGTCCATCGCTACTGGTACGATCAGCTGAACGGTGATGGTTACGTTATCACCAGGCATTACCATCTCACGACCTTCTTCCAAAGTGATTTCACCGGTTACATCAGTAGTACGGAAGTAGAACTGAGGGCGGTATTTGTTGTGGAAAGGAGTGTGACGACCACCTTCTTCTTTCTTCAACACGTAGATTTCAGCTTTGAATTTGGTGTGAGGAGTGATTGAACCTGGCTTGGCGATAACCATTCCACGCTTAATCTCAGTTTTCTCGATACCACGAAGAAGCAGACCAACGTTGTCACCGGCCTCACCGCGGTCGAGGATCTTGCGGAACATTTCCACACCAGTTACGGTTGACTTCATCTTCTTATCCTGCATACCGAGGATTTCTACTTCCTCACCTGAGTTGATTACTCCGGTTTCGATACGTCCGGTAGCTACGGTTCCACGACCGGTAATAGAGAACACGTCTTCAACCGACATCAGGAAGTCCTTCTCAATGTCACGTGGTGGAATTTCGATCCATGTATCAACGGCATCCATCAATTCCATTACTGTGTTGACCCACTTCTCTTCGCCATTCAAAGCGCCGAGAGCTGAACCGCGGATAACGGGGGTATTGTCACCATCGTAGTCGTAGAAAGAAAGCAAGTCGCGAATTTCCATCTCAACAAGCTCGAGGAGTTCCTCATCATCCACCATGTCCACTTTGTTCATGAACACAACGATACGAGGCACACCTACCTGACGACCGAGAAGGATGTGCTCTCGGGTTTGAGGCATAGGGCCATCAGTAGCGGCAACAACCAGGATAGCACCGTCCATCTGGGCAGCACCAGTTACCATGTTCTTTACGTAGTCAGCGTGACCGGGACAGTCAACGTGTGCGTAGTGACGGTTAGCTGTTTGGTATTCTACGTGTGAGGTGTTGATCGTAATACCTCGTTCTTTCTCTTCGGGTGCGTTATCGATAGAATCGAAGCTGCGCAGTTCTGAGAGCCCCTTGTTGGCAAGTACAGTAGTAATTGCAGCAGTCAGGGTAGTTTTTCCGTGATCCACGTGACCGATGGTACCGATGTTTACGTGGGGTTTGGAACGATCAAATGTTGCTTTTGCCATAGTTCCTAGTTGTTAAAGGTTCGTGTAATTGTTATTCAGTTAAAAAATAATTGCCGATCAGAGCCAATGAGGGGAATTGAACCCCTGACCTCTTCCTTACCAAGGAAGCGCTCTACCCCTGAGCTACATCGGCTTTAATTTATGAGCGGGAGACGAGATTCGAACTCGCGACCCTCAGCTTGGAAGGCTGATGCTCTACCAACTGAGCTACTCCCGCTTATAAAGTCCACGTGCTAAAAAAACAGCACGCTATGTAAAGAGCGTGTGGGGAGAGCAGGATTCGAACCTACGAAGGCTGAGCCAACAGATTTACAGTCTGCCCCGTTTGACCGCTTCGGTATCTCCCCAATTTCCTTTAATGAGCCGGCAGAGGGACTCGAACCCACGACCTGCTGATTACAAATCAGCTGCTCTAGCCAACTGAGCTATGCCGGCATTAAAGTCACCATGTTAAGAACGCTGCATAAAAAAGCAGACCTTCTCTTAAAAAGGTCTGCAAATGTATGAAAGATTTAGTGCTTCGCAAAAAATCGTGGCAGATATTTTGCTAATGTTTACTAACTGCTGTTATTCAGCTACATGGCGAATCTACGAAGCCATTCTAACGCGTCTTTTTCCTTTGGATTTCATAAGCTGCCTACGCAGGGCTTCTACAGCTTCGTCAATTCCTTCTTCGAATGACTTGCATTGACGTTTGGCAAAAAGCTCCTTGCCGGGTATGTGAAGGCGGATTTCAGAAATCTTGTTCTTACTGTCTTCAGATTTTTCGAGTCGTAAAAAAACTTCACCGGAAATAATGTTGTCAGAGAACAACCCGAGCTTGTCAACCCGGTCTTCTACAAAGTTAATCAGTTTGCGATCTGCTTTGAATTGGATGGAATGAACATTTAGGTGCATAGCGTGATAATTTTTGGTGAATACTATCCTTTAGGATGGGCCTTACGGTGAACATCCTTAAGTTTTTCTATTGAATTGTGTGTGTAAACCTGCGTAGCGGCAAGGCTGGAATGCCCGAGCAAAGTACGAATAGCTCCCAGATCTGCGCCGTGGTTCAGCATGTGTGTTGCGAATGTGTGTCTCAGCACGTGCGGGCTTTTTTTGCGGAGGGTGGTAACCAGACCAAGGTAATGATTCACGATTCGATAAACAAGTTTTGGATACAATTTATCGCCGTTGTCTTTTACGACGAAATATATGGTTGGGATACAGAATGACTGCTCTTTTTTCAACGTTTCATAGCGTTTGATTATTGCCGCGAGATGGTCGCTGATAGGAATCAACCTCTCTTTGTTTCTTTTACCCAATACCCGAATCAGGCGCTCGTTGGTGCGAACATCTTTTTCGGTGAGTTGAATCAACTCAGACAAGCGCATTCCCGTATGGTAGAACAGCTCAATAATAAGCGCGTCGCGGCAACCTGTAAAGTCGTCGCTGAACATGTCGGGCTCAAAGAGTCGGTTCATATTCTTCTCTTCCACAAACACCGGCAAGCGCGTGCCCGCCCTGGGCGCCACTACTTTTTGCATCGGATTGACGGTGAGCTGGCCGGTGCGCTTCAGGTATTTGTAATAGGCCTTGAGGCAGGATATTTTCCGCTTGATGCTTACCTCCTTCACCCCTTCCTGCACAAGCTCCACAACCCATGAGCGTATCATGGTATGGGTAGCCTGACCGGGTTCATCCAGTTCATAGGACTGCTTGAGATAGGCTCCGAATTGATCCAAATCGGAGGAGTACGCCTTAACGGTATGCGCAGAGTAACGCTTTTCGTGGGTGACGTAATTTAGAAAGGCAGGTACAGACATAAAAAAAGGGGTGAATACCAAGTACGGCATTCACCCCCGAATATCGGAACTTTCTTTCGAAAGTGGACTAACTATTCATTTTCGCGCTTCATCTGCGCAACGTACCTCGCTTTCAAAACTTCCTTGCGACGTTCTACTGAAGGCTTTGTAAAGTGCTGACGAGCACGCAATTGACGCATCGTTCCGGTGCGCTCGAACTTCTTCTTGAAACGCTTGAGAGCTCGCTCAATGTTTTCGCCTTCTTTAACAGGAATAATCAGCATGTTAGATGTCGTTTTGTAATTGGGCTGCAAAAGTACAAAAATCTTCTTCCAATACAAGAGCTAGGAAAAAATTTCAGCTGAAGTATTCCGGTGCTTAGTATGTCACCATTGAATGGATGGGTATCCGGTATGGCTCCAGCGCATTGCGTCCATTCAGGAAAGCCAATTCCACCAAAAAAGAGAATCCGGTTACAATACCTTGCTGCACCTTAACCAGCTCGGCACCCGCCATGGCTGTTCCTCCGGTGGCAAGCAAATCATCGTGTACCAAAACCCGCATACCCGGATGTACCGCGTCTTTGTGCATTTCTACCACGGCCTGTCCGTATTCCAAATCATACGCGTATGATACGGTATGGTAGGGTAATTTTCCTTTCTTTCGAATGGGGATAAAAGGTACGTTGAGTGATCGGGCCATTTGGGGCCCGAAGAAAAACCCTCTGCTCTCCACACCGGCAATGGCATCTACACGCATTACACGGGCCTCCGCGGCCAAAGCATCTACAATCTCTGCCGTAAGATCGGGGTTTTGCAAAATCGGCGTGATATCCTTGAACATGATGCCGGGCTTCGGAAAATCCGGCACATCCCGAATGACCTCTTTGAGCCGCATAGTAAGACTATTCATGTACGATGAGATAGGGTTTGATGCGCCCAAAGATAGAGTCATTGATTAAATAGGAGCGTTGGATGTCTTCTACCCGGCGAAAAGAACCATGTGCATTGCGCATTTGCACGATGGAATTGGCAATTTTGAAAGTTATGTAAGGGTGTCTTTTAAGACGGTCTATGTCTGCCTTGTTCAGGTCAATTCTATGAACCAGCGATGTATCCAGACTGAGATAAGGTGCAACCATTTCCAGTTTTTCGTCATCAAAGCGATAAATTTCCTTGAGTTGAGTATAATCCCGAAAACCCCCCAGGGCATCGCGTCTCTCTATAATTTTACGGGCGAAAAAAGGGCCTATTCCTCTGATGGCTACAAGGTCGGAAGTATCGGCCAAATTTAACTCTACCAACTCGGGCATGTCATACATTGCGGATTGTCTTTCCTCCCCTGCCCCCTTTTCTTTCGCGGCCTCTGTTACCACCTTTTCCCTGTCGGGCAACGTGGTGGCTGTGCGATCAGCGAGGCTTATCTCTACATAAGGCTTTAACCTCATAAAGTCTTCCTCCGACAATACGTAGATTTTGGCAAGGTCATCGGGATTGCGAAATGTTCCACCACTTGCGCGATAATTGACGATGGCTCTCGCAGTTCGCTCAGGTAAACCCAGGAGTTTGAGCGAATCAAATGAAAGCACATTGGGGTCGAACAGGAACAGCTGTACTGAAGCGCGATTCGATGGAGCCTCTGCTGATGATTGGGCAGCCTGAGCGTCCAGGCCTTGATAATACTCCAACACGGCAGCTTCAAATTCCGGGTCACCATGCGTTGCATTGGCTGGCATTCGCTGATAAATGTACAGCCCCAATACCCAAAAAGCCATGAGACCTGCCAGAAAGAACACTCCCTTTTTCTCGCTCGGATAGAACTCAAAAAAATCGTTGATTCGTTTTTTCAGGCTCATATGATGCAAACACTATTCGGTGAAACGCCTGATTTTTCCGGTTTTAATGCGATGCATGTAATCCTTCAGGTCAGCCCGTACTTCGTTGGCCAGAATCAATAAGCCAATAATGTTGGGAAAGGCCATTCCGAGTATCATCAAGTCCGAAAAGTCGAGTACAGCCCCCAGGCTCGATGACGCGCCCACCACAATGAAAATCAAAAAGATAATCTTATAAAGGTTGGCTTTCATTTTTCCGTGGCCAAAGAGATAGGTCCAGGCCTTCAAACCATAGTAAGACCACGATATCATGGTTGAAAAAGCAAAAAGGATAATGGCAATAAGCAGCACCCAATCGAACCAAGCGAACACGCTGCTGAAAGCAGCCGACGTAAGCTGAGCCCCTTCAAGCCCCGATTGATCAAATGCAAATCCGGTAAAAATCAGCACCAGGGCGGTCATTGTACATACTACCACCGTATCAATAAATGGCTCCATCAGGGCTACCACGCCTTCGCTTACGGGCTCGTCTGTTCTGGATGCCGAGTGCGCAATAGACGCTGACCCCACTCCTGCCTCGTTGGAGAATGCCGCCCGCTGAAAACCCACAATCAGCACACCAATAAACCCGCCACGCATTGCCTCCGGTGAGAATGCGCCTCCAACAATATGCCCAAAGGCTTCACCAATCTGGCCGATATTTGCAAATATGATAAGGATAGCGAACAGCACATATGTTCCCACCATAAGTGGAACAATTTTATCCGTTACACGTGCAATACTGCGGATACCGCCAATAATTACCAGCCCCACCAACACGGCTAAAACGAGACCAAACAAAGCTCTGTTTTCCAGAAAGAACGGCACTTTGGACGCCATCTGAGCCCAGGCCTGATTGGCCTGAAACATGTTTCCACCTCCAAACGACCCGCCAATACAAAGCACCGCAAACAAAGCTGCAAGCACTTTACCCAGTATGCCATGCCCTCTAATGGTCAAGGCTCTGCTCAGGTAATACATCGGACCACCGCTTACCTCCCCTTTATCATTGATAAAGCGGTATTTCACACCGAGTGTGCACTCTGTAAATTTACTCGCCATACCCAGCAGCCCCGCACAAATCATCCAAAAAGTGGCACCCGGCCCTCCGAGCGAGATAGCAATAGCCACCCCGGCAATGTTTCCCAATCCAACAGTGGCAGATAGCGCTGTAGTTAGTGCCTGAAAATGTGAAACCTCTCCTTTATTGGCCGGGTCGTCGTATTTACCGCGCACCAATTGGAGCGCATGTGCCATCCCACGAAAATTGATGAATCGCATTTTGATGGTGAAAAACACGGCTCCAAAAACCAGCCAAACCACAATAAACGGAATAGGCTGTTTTCGCGGATCACCATTGGGATGCAGTACCGCGTTGCCGGCGTCATCATAAATAACCGGATCGTAGATACCCATAAAGGCAAACGGATCGGCAAATAGCATGGATGCCATAAAATCCACAATCGGAATAAAGGTGGAGTTCAGTCTTTCTTCAAATGAGTTACCCTCAATGGTTCCCGTAAGTTCAACCGACTCACCGCGGGCATCGGAAACGATTACTTTAAAAGTTGTGTTTTCAGTTAGCCCGGTACTCACTGAATCGGTGAGCGGCACACTTTGCAGGCTCCACTTGTAGGAATAGGGTCTCTCCCCACCCTTGGCCTCTACCCGGGCCTTGCCGTCGTTAATTTCGCGGCTGATGTTCTCAGTTTCGAGATGTGCGGTGAATTGCCCGAATGAGTGTAACTGTATGTAAACCAGAAAAAGGACAAAGGTGAGATGTTTCATGAAAACAGGTTGATTCCGAGCAAAAATGCGAAAAAAGGTCGATTTAGCAACCACCTTCCTCATCTGCGCGAAATTCGGATGTGCGTGTTGTCCTTAAAGATCCCAAACAGACTGGCGCCTGCGAAACTTGAAATACTCTTTGTGCTCCAACACAAAAGCCATGGCCATGTATATGACCAGCGGAGAACCAAGGGTCAGGAATGAAACATATATGAAGAAAAGCCTGATATGCCCTGTATTGATTCCGAGCTTTTCGCCCCACCAGGCACATACACCAAACGAGCGCTGTTCAAAAAATGCTTTTATCCGATGTATCACTTTAGGCGTCGTTTAAGAGTTTGGTTCCGATGGCACAATGTAAGCATTTCTTTTCATCACAATACTGGCTTTTGAGCTCAAGTAGTGATTGTGAGTGCGCAGCGTGCTCAAGGTCAAAGCCCAGTTTATGCATATTTAAGACGATGCGATTGCTCTCGGGTGGCCTGCTCTCAAGAAGGCGTATCCCCTTGTCGGCATAACGTTGGTCGTCGAGATGCTGCGAATAAGCAAATAAAAACGGCACAACGGTATTGATGATGATATTGTCTTGCGACGCGGCGCCAAGGTGCTTTTCTAAACCACTCGCCGTCCGTCTGTCAAAGTGATGGTATTCTGACCAGTAAGGTGAAGCAGTTACATCGAAAAGCGCAGCAAGTTCTGCCGGGTTCTCACTTTCGAGAATGGCCCTGAACAAGCCCTTACTGCCATGCACCAGCGCTGCCAGTTGTGCAACGCGAATGGTTGGAAAATTGGCAGGGCGCATCCTACCGAATTTCCACGCTACCGGCTCTATGGGAATGAGCTTGTGCTTGTGACGTAAAAAGGCGAACTCATTTTGAAGCTGCAAGGCATAATCCGTCTCCAATCGCTCGTCGAGCCATCCTGACTGACCAAACAGCAGAGCCTCCAACTGTAACAGATTGTCCTGATACTTTCCCAGAAGGTTTACGGGCAGGCTTCGGGCCATCATCTCCATGGGCTGGGCATTTACCTTAAAACCAAAATTCATGGCCAGCTGCTCGAACAGGGTTTGCTGCCAGTCGCCGCGGTTTCGATCAAGCCTGAGAAGCACATCTTTGGACTTTCGCTCAAGGCGGTTCACCAGCATCCGATCCTGGCAAAGTGACACCACTGTTTTAGAAACGCTCGAGAGCAGTGCTCCACAGGGAATGAACTGCCTGCTTGCCAAAAAGCTCAGGTACAAGTGATATTGCCTTTCTGAAATTCTTGAATCAAGAGATAAAACGGGTATTTCCCTGCCCTGTGTATTGGTGGTTCCATCGGATGACGGGGCAAACACCACATGCAGAATTACATTATCATAGGCCACATCAAGGTGGTGTTCATGCCGAAACCAATCGCGTTCATCCACATGAATTTCCACATTGCCCACCCAAAGGGTGCCATCAATCTCTACACGGGCATTGAAGAAATCAGGGCCCGATTGGTGGTTGTGTTGACCGGGGTGAATAACCACTACTGAGCGTCCGTCAGTTGTGGTCAGCGCATCTTTCCGAAAGAGCCCGAATTTCCATATATGATGTAAAAACTCTTCTCTCATCTGGATTATTTCAGGTATTTCAGATGATGTTATGCTGTAGGAGCAGTGTTTCCATTTGCCGCTGTAATTGAATACAAGCATCTTCTACACTTTTCTCGAAGCCCTCCCCCGAACCTGCGTAGATAACAGATCTTGATGCGTTTACCAACAATCCGCAATCAGATGTCATAGCGTGTTTGGCCACGTCGGCAAGGCTACCTCCCTGCGCTCCCACGCCCGGCACAAGAAAGAAATGGCCGGGTGCCAGTGCGCGCATTTTGCTCAGCAAATCTCCACGCGTAGCTCCAACCACGTACATTAGGTTCTCTTCGCTACCCCACTGAATAGATGATTTCACCACTTGCTCAAAAAGCATGTCGCCGTTTTCGAGCCTCAGCATTTGAAAATCGTTTGCTCCCTGGTTGGAGGTCAGCGCTAATACAACGGCCCACTTACCTTTACGGTTCAGGTAGGGTTCAACAGAGTCGCGCCCCATGTACGGAGCTACCGTAAGTGCATCCGCCTGAACGGTATCCCAAAACGCAGCAGCATATTGATTGGAGGTATTGCCGATGTCTCCCCTCTTGGCATCGAGAATTTTGAGGTATCCTTCAGGTATGTAAGCTACTGTTTCCTGGAGCGTTTGCCATCCCTGCCATCCGCTGCGCTCATAGAATGCTGTATTGGGCTTGTATGCCACGCAATAGGGGGCCGTGAGTTCAATAATTGCTTTATTGAATTCGAGCACCGGGTTCTTGTATTGTTTGAACTTCACAGGAATGAGAGCCGGGTCGCTGTCCAGACCAACGCACAAAAAGCTACGTTGTTCTTTGATGCGCTTTATCAGTTGCTCTCGGGTCATCATTCGGTTCCGGCTTTGAGTTTTTCTGCGTTTTCGGCCACTTTCAAAGCATCAATGATTTCGGATATTGCTCCGTTCATTACATCAGGCAGGTTATACAGCGTGAGATTGATGCGGTGATCGGTAACCCTTCCTTGTGGGTAGTTATAGGTGCGGATTTTGGCCGAGCGATCGCCCGAGGAAACCATGGATTTTCTCCGCGCGGCATCGGCCTCGAGCTTTTTCTGTAATTCCTTTTCGTAGATACGAGAGCGCAGCACTGATAGCGCTTTGTCGTAGTTTTTTAGTTTGCTTTTTTGATCCTGGCACTGCGCCACAATACCCGTTGGTAAGTGCGTAAGACGAATAGCTGAGTAAGTTGTGTTTACCGATTGACCTCCGGGTCCGGAAGAGCAATATGAATCAACACGTAAATCAGATTCCTTTACCTCAACATCAAACTCTTCTGCTTCGGGCAACACCATCACAGTTGCTGCCGATGTATGCACCCTTCCCTGGGTTTCGGTTTGAGGCACACGCTGCACGCGGTGCACACCTGCCTCGTATTTCAGGGTACCGTACACGTCGTTACCGCTTACGTTAAAGATGATTTCCTTGTAACCACCCGAAGTACCTTCGTTTACTTCAACCAGTTCAATAGTCCAGTTTTGATGATCGCAAAATCGGGAGTACATTCTGAAGAGATCGCCCGCAAAAATGCTGGCCTCGTCACCACCTGTTCCGGCGCGAATCTCCATGATGGCATTTTTGGCGTCTTCAGGGTCTTTCGGAACGAGCAACATTTTCACTTTTTCCTCCAGTTCAACTTGCCGGTCTTCCAGTTCTGTGAGTTCTGCTTTGGCCAATTCCCTGAATTCCTCGTCTTTTTCGTCCCGCAGAATCTGGCGAGACGAGTCCATGTTATCGAGCACATTTTTGTACTCCAGATAGGCCTCTTCAATTTCCCCAAGGTCTTTGTATTCCTTTGAGTATTGGGCATATCGTTTTTGATCTGAAATCACTTCAGGGTCAACAATGAGCTTGGCAACTTCCTGACGTCGCTCTACAATAAAGCCCAATTTATTCAACAACTCCCTGCTCATGTCTTAGTGGTAGGTAAAGGTTCCCCATTCGCTTTCAATCCGAACTTCTTTCTGTTCGGCGGTTTCAACATATCCTATAACGCCGGCTTCAATCTGCATGCTTTTGGCAATGTCTATCATTGCTTCGGCCGAGGCCTCATCCGTGTATATCTCCAATCGGTGCCCCATGTTGAAAACCTTGTACATCTCCCGCCAGTCGGTTCCGGATTCTGACTGAATCATTTTGAAGAGCGGGGGAACGGGCAGCATGTTGTTTTTTACCACGCGCAGTCCTTCAATAAAATGAAGCACCTTTGTTTGGGCTCCACCGCTGCAGTGCACCATGCCTTGAATGGCATCGCGGTGTTTATTGAGGATTCTTCGAACGAGCGGCGCATAAGTCCGGGTGGGAGAAAGCACGAGTTTACCTGCGTCGAGAGGTGTTCCGTCAACGGGATCGGTGAGTTTTCGTGAACCGGAATAAACGAGATCACCGGGCACGAGAGGATCAAAGCTCTCGGGATACCTCGTTGCCAATTCGGATGAAAAGACATCGTGGCGCGCAGAGGTAAGGCCATTGGACCCCATACCACCGTTGTATTGCGATTCATAGCTCGCTTTTCCGTACGATGCAAAGCCAACGATTACATTTCCTGCACGGATGTTTGCGTTGTCAATGACTTCGGAGCGTTTCATTCGGGCCACTACTGTTGAGTCTACTATAACGGTTCGCACGAGATCGCCCACATCGGCGGTTTCTCCTCCAGTAAGGTGAATATCTATGTTCATACTGCGAAGTTCGGCCAGCAATTCTTCAGTACCCTGAATGATGGCTGCAATCACTTCACCGGGAATCAGGTTCTTGTTTCGACCGATGGTAGATGAAACCAGGATTCGCTCTGTGGCGCCCACGCAGATTAAGTCATCAAGGTTCATCACGAGTGCGTCCTGGGCTATTCCCTTCCAGACGGAGAGGTCGCCTGTTTCTTTCCAGTATATGTAGGCCAGTGAGCTTTTGGTGCCGGCTCCATCGGCGTGCATCACAAGGCAGTAGTTTTCGTCACCTGTCAGGTAATCGGGTACAATTTTGCAAAATGCGTGAGGATAGAGGCCTTTGTCTAGATCGGCAATGGCATTGTGAACGTCTTCTTTGGAAGCGGAAACACCTCTGCTATGGTATCGCTCTGAACTCATGGGTACAAAAATGAAAAAAGCATCCCGAAACACGGGACGCTTTTTCCGATGATTTAAAAATGTCTAGTTGGGTGATTCTTCCACCTTGTCTTCGGGGATGTAATCAAAACTGAGTACAGCAAATGTTGTACGTCGGTTCTTTTGGTGAGCCGCTTCGCGCTCTTCTTCGGTCTTCATGGCGTTGATTTGCGCATCGGTAATTCTGAGCTTTGATTTACCATAACCTTTTGCCACCATTCGCTCAGCAGGAATACCTTTTGAAATCAGGTAATCCACGCATGACTGGGCCCGGCGTTGGCTCAGATCGAGGTTGTACTTTTCGCTACCGCGCGAGTCGGTGTGCGACTGCAGCTCGATAATAATAGTTGGGTTGTCAATGAGTGTTTGAAAGAGGAAGTTCAGTGAATCTTTCGAGTTCACTTCTTCATTCACGAGCAGTTCAGCCCTGTCGAATGCGTAACGCACCTCAGGGAATTCAATTTCATCCGGTTCGGCAACATAGGTAATAAAGAACTCCTTCACAAAGGTGGTTGACTCCTTCACTCCCACAGTGCTGATTTGGTCTTTGGCCACGAGGTAGTCTTCTTTACCCACTTCCATTGAATAGGTAACCTCGGGGTTGATGTAGCGCTCATTGGCGGTTTCTTCAAAATTGAATCCACCATTGGCATCGGTAGAAGCCTCAAAGGAAGAGCCGTCAGAACCTACAACTTTTACGTAAGCATCTTCAATGGGCACCATGGTCTCTTTGTCGTACACATTACCCTGAAGGGCGAAAATAAGCGGGGGCATTTTGAAGCTCCAGATGTTTTCACGTCCTGTTCCACCCGGGCGACCGGAGGTGAAAAATCCGCGGTCCTCTTCTCCGTCGAAGATGATTCCGTAGTCATGAGCTACTGAATTCATGGGTGCCTTCAGGTTTTGCACATTTTTCCATTCCATTTCTCCGGTTTTTTCGGCCACAAACATATCGAGACCTCCCATTCCGGGGTGTCCGTTTGAGGCGAAGTAGAGGTTTCCGTTGTCGTGGAGGTATGGAAACATTTCGTCGTCGGCAGTATTGATTTCAGGGCCCAGGTTTTTGGGCGTTGACCATGACTTGCTTTTGCGGTCGTAAGTAGAGATCCACAAATCGCGACCTCCGTAACCTCCGGGAATGTCGCTTGCAAAAATCAACATGGTTTCGTTGTCGTCAATGGCTGGATGACCTACTGTGTACACATCTTTGTCATCCTTTGGTTTAAGGTCAACCAGCACACCTTCACCCCAGTTTTGGCCTACTTTACGCGACATAAAAATGTCACATCCGTGGCTTTTATTCTTGTCGCTACGGCAGCGGGTATAGTACATCACATTTTTCTTTCCGTTGAGCACTGCCGAGCCTTCATTGTGTTCAGTATTTACCGCACCGGTCAGAGGGTACGGCTCGCTCCACTTTCCTTTCTTGTCGCGCTGAGAGAAGTAGATATCGGTATAGTTCTCACCTGTTCTGTTGTCAATGCGAGAGCCTTGTCCTCCCGGACGCGAAGAAGTGAAATAGATCATTTCATTTCGTTTGTCAGCCCATGTCGGAGAGAAATCAAAGTAGGGAGAGTTGATTTGAACTTCGGGCTCTACAATATAGCGCAACGGGCTATCGAGCCACTCCTGAGCCATTTCGCAGTTAGCGATGGTTCTTGCTACATTCTTGTCGTTGGGAGCCAGTTCAGCGTATTTGTTGTAATAGGTGATGGCTTCGGCAAAATTCCCTTTTTCGCGATGTGATTCAGCAATGTGAAAGTATGCTGAAGGCTCGTCATGACGGGCTTTGATGGCCTTGTTATACCATACAACGGCCTGCTCCATATCGAGCACCTTGCGGTAGCATTCGGCAATCTGAAACAGAATCCGGCCTTTTTCTTTCACGTCCTTTTCCTTGGCATATGCCTTTTTGTAAAGGTCTATGGCTTCGTGGTAGCCTTCGTTCTTAAATTGATTTTCAGCTTCTTTTAAGAAGCGATCTTGTTGCGCTGTGGCAACTCCTGCAAACATCAGCAGCAGGGACATCAGTAAGATTGGTTTCAAGTGTGTCATGCAATTCGGTTTGAATTCACAAAAGCAATAAAGGCCAAAAATAACGATTTCCGGCAGAGAATAACAAAAACATGTTTCGTGCCTGACTTTTTTTCCCGGCGCACTTTCATGCAAGAAGCCGGCACTGAACCGGCTTCTTTAACTTTAATTTGATGTTTTTGGACTACTGCGGGAACAGGAGGCTGTTCTTCAAAACCTTTTATTTGGTGAACAACAACTCCCGCAGTTTAGGCATGGGCCAAAGCTCGTCGTCAATAAGAAGCTCGAGTTTGTCTGAGTGATACTTTATTTCGGGCAAAAATGTGCGAACCTCGTCGCAGTATGCAAATGCCTTCTTTTTGGGGTCGGTTATTTTGTTGGCCTTTTTACGTGCCTCAATCATGGCGTCCACTTTGGTTTTAATAGCCTCCATGTGATGGGTAATATCGCGCACCAGTTTAAGAGGTGTAGCCGAAGCCTTTTCATATTCGGCTTTGGGCAGGACATCCTTGAGCCCTCTTACATTCTGCAACAAGCGATTTTGATAGGTAATGGCTGTTGGGATAATATGGTTCTGGGCGAGGTCGCCTGCCACACGCGATTCTATCTGAACCTGCATCATGTATTTTTCCAGCTCGGTTTCAATTCGGGCGTGCATTTCGCGCTCAGACAGAATTTCGAGATTTGCGAACAACTTTTGAATGCCGGGTTGCTCCAATACTTCAATGGCACGAGGCGTATCCGGTAGGTTGCTCAAACCGCGTTTTGCAGCTTCTTTCACCCATGCCTCGCCATATCCATTACCTTCGAAACGGATTGACTTGCTTTCCTTGATCAATTTCTGGAGTTCCTTCAAAATGGCTTCATCTTTACCGTTGCCACCTTCAATTCGCTTATCAACGGCTTCTTTAAACTTTCGCAGCTGATTGGCTACAATGGTGTTGAGCGCCACCATGGCGGAACCACAATTGGCAGTAGAACCTACCGCTCTGAATTCAAACTTATTGCCTGTAAATGCAAATGGCGAAGTTCGATTTCTGTCGGTATTGTCAATAAGCAATTGAGGAATCTTGCCAATGTTAAGTTTTAACTCCGTTTTGTGTTCGGGGGTCATCCTACCCGCCTTTATGCTCTTTTCGAGTTTATCGAGGATTTCGGTTAACTGTGAGCCGATAAACACCGACATGATGGCTGGTGGGGCTTCATTGGCACCCAGGCGCAAATCATTACTCGCCGAAGCAATACTTGCGCGAAGCACATCGGGATATTCACTGATGGCCTTAATGGTGTTAATCAGAAAGGTTAGAAATCTCAGGTTGCTTTTTGGGTTTTTGCCCGGGCTGAGAAGGTTAATTCCTGTATCGGTTGCCAGCGACCAATTGTTGTGTTTACCGGAGCCATTCAGGCCCGCAAAAGGCTTCTCGTGCAAAAGCACACGGAAGCGATGTTTGCGCGCTATTTTCTCCAGCAAATCCATCAGCAGGAGGTTGTGATCGTTGGCGAGGTTGGCCTCCTCAAACTTGGGAGCCACCTCAAACTGATTGGGGGCTACCTCATTGTGCCGTGTGGTAACCGGAATACCCAATCGCAGAGCTTCAATCTCAAAATCGCGCATAAAGGCCATGGCTCGTTCTGCTATGCTACCAAAGTAATGGTCGTCGAGTTGTTGTCCTTTAGCGGGATTGTGACCAAAGAGCGCTCTACCTGCAAGCACCATATCAGGACGGGCATTGAAGAGTGCCGCATCTACCAGAAAATACTCCTGCTCCCATCCAAGGGTGGTTACCACCTTATTTACATCCCGATAAAAGTAGCGGCAAACTTCTGTGGCCGCCTTATCCATCACGTTGAGTGCACGGAGTAGCGGCATTTTATAATCAAGTGCATCGCCTGTATAGGAGAGAAAAATAGTGGGGATGCAAAGGGTCTTTCCTATCACAAAAGCTGGTGAAGAGGGGTCCCAGGCAGTATAACCCCGGGCTTCAAATGTATTCCTCAACCCTCCACTGGGAAACGAAGATGCATCCGGCTCTTGTTGCACGAGCATGGTTCCGTCAAACCTTTCAATTCCCCTGCCCTCTTCGTAGTAGTCAAAAAAAGAATCGTGTTTCTCGGCCGTTGCTCCGGTGAGCGGCTGAAACCAATGGGTATAGTGTGTGGCACCTTTGGAAATAGCCCAGTCTTTCATGGCTGCGGCCACCTGATCTGCCACCCGACGGTCGATGGTTAGTCCGCTGTTGATAGCAGCTTTTACACTTTTGTATGCCTCAGGCGTGAGGTACTCACGCATGACATCGCCATTAAACACGCTCTCACCATAATACTGTGATACACGAGTAGCCGGTGGTTCTACATTAAGTGGAAGTCGGTTTTGGAGATCTTCGAGTGCTTTAAAACGCAGAGTTGCCATAGAATTTGTTTATTTTTTGGCAAATGTACCCTACTTTTTTAGGGGGTCAAGCAACAGAATTAATCATTTTATCAACAACACCCCCTAAATTTAGACCCCCTTTGAAACCACAATGTAGATATAGCCAATGTAGAGAGCGAAAAGAATAGCCCCTTGCCACCGGTAAATTTTCTTGCCGATAATCAGAAAAGGCAATACGAGGGCAGCAATACCGAGCATCCACAGCAAATCACTTCTCACCACTACCGAACTGACCGGTACATCTTTGATGGCCGCGGTGATACCCATGATGGCCAGAATATTAAAACTATTTGATCCGAGCAGGTTGCCTACTGAAATATCCGCTTGCTTACGGAACGCTGCGATAGCCGATGTAGCAAGCTCAGGCACAGAAGTACCAAAAGCTATGAGCGTTACGGAAATCACATGTTGGCTCACACCGAATATCTCGGCCATTTCTACAGCACCCTGCAGAAACCATCTTGCGCCAAAAAAGAGTCCTGCACTTCCTAAAACTATCATGAACAACAGCTTCCGGAGAGGTGTGGAAAGCGGCTCCCGAAGTGGAGTAAAATCGCTATCGCCTTCTTCAACCCGCATTTTCTTTCTGGACTTCAAAATGGAATAAACCACGTAAAGCACAAAGAGCAGCAGAAGAAAAGATGCCTCCAGACGATCTATCACGCCATCGAATGCCATCAGGTAAAAAAGCAAGGAGGCCGCCATCATCACGGGCCAATCGAGGGTAGCCGCACCGCGATCTGTGGCAAGTGGAAAAATGAGCGCTACCAGCCCCATTACAAGACCGAGGTTAGCGATGTTGGAGCCCACTACGTTTCCAACAGATATATCTGGATGCCCTCCAAGCACCGCCTTAACACTCACCAGTAATTCAGGAGCTGAGGTTCCCAGTGATACAATGGTTGCACCAATCACCAACTGCGAAACCTTGATTCGTATGGCAAGACCTACAGCACCTCTTACGAGCACCTCGCCTCCCGCAAGAAGCAGTGCCAATCCCAATACAAAAAGCACGTAAGTGATCACCGTGGGTCAGGGCTTTATCTGATCGCGAAAATCTTTCTGCTGTTTCTTGACCTCGTCCTGAATGTCGCGCGTAGAGTCAAGTATATCGCGCTGAATTTCCTGGGTTGCATCCCGAAACTGACGAACACCTTTCCCCAGGGTACGGGCTACATTTGGAATACCTTTTTTGCCGAAGAACATAATGGCAATGAGTGCAATCACAAAGATTTCGCCGCCGCTGATATTGAAGAAAAGGTAAATCACAGATTTCGAAGGTGCGTGCAAAGATAAAAAAAAGCCCCCCGCAAGACTGCGGAGGGCCCCTTACAATTAAGTTATGGCAATCAAGCTGCCTTTTCCTTTTTCAGCTTTTGCTTCCAGAGCTGCAGTACAGTTGGTGTTGCTACGCAAATGGATGAGTAAGTACCCACAACCACTCCGATCATCAACGCGAATATAAAACCGCGAATGGACTCACCACCGAAAATAAAGATGGACAGCAATACCACGAAGGTACTCATCGAGGTGTTGATGGTTCGGCTCAATGTGGCGTTTACAGCCCTGTTGAATACTTTGCCAACCTGATCTTTCGGGTGCTCGAACAACTCTTCACGAATACGGTCAAACACAACCACGGTATCATTGATGGAGTATCCAACTACCGTGAGAATCGCCGCAATAAATGCCTGGTCAATTTCCATTGAGAAGGGCAGAATTCCATAGAACAGGGAGAAAATTCCAAGTACAATCAATACGTCGTGGAACATCGCCACAATGGCTCCCAATCCAAATTGCCAGCGTTTAAAACGGAAAACAATGTACAGGAAGATAATCAAAAGCGAGAAAATAACCGCGAGCGTGGACGACTTCTGGAAGTCGTCGGAAATAGTAGGATCAACCTTTCTGCTCGACATGATCTCAAAATCAGGGCTGACATTGGTCAATCCAGCACGCAGAGCCCGCTCCACCCTTTCGTCAGCATCCTGGGCGGTATCATCCACAAGGAACTTGGTGGTTATTTTAACCTGATTAGCTGTTCCGATGGTCTTCACCTCAGGGCTCATCTTTAGTCCATCCTCACCTACAAACTCGTCTGCCAGGGCAGTACGCACATTCTCAATATCCACAATCTCATCAAAGCGCACATCATAGGTTCTTCCTCCGATGAAGTCCACACCAAAATCAAGTTTGCGGGTAGTCAGTGAAATCAAACTCACCAGTATAAGCACCCCGGAAATAGCGTAGAACACTTTCCTTTTACCCACAAAGTCGTAACTGGCATTCACAAACCAGTTGGCGGTTAATTTACTTGAGAAGGTTATGTTCTTCTTACCCTCAATTTGACCCGCAAACAACAGGCGCGTAATGAAAATGGCTGAATACAGCGAAGTGAAGATACCAATGATCAATGTGGTTGCGAATCCTTTTACGGGTCCGGAACCAAGCACGAGCAGTACAATTGCGGTAAGCAGGGTTGTAATGTTGGCATCGATGATGGCTGAGTAGGCCTTGGAGTATCCTTCGGTGATAGCAGCTTTGAGGCCTTTACCTCGTCTCAGCCCTTCACGTACGCGTTCAAAGATGAGTACGTTGGCATCCACCGCCATACCAATGGTGAGGATGATACCCGCAATACCGGGCAGTGTAAGTGAAGCCTGAAGTGATGCCAGGGCACCTATGAGGAAGAAAAGGTTTGCGATAAGTGCGATGTCTGACACAACTCCGGCGCCGCGGTAGTAGAATACCATATAGAAGAGCACCACCACCAGGGCAATCAGGAACGACATCAAGCCTGAGTTGATGTTCTGCTGACCCAATGATGGACCAACGATTACCTCATCAACAATGTTGGCAGGAGCCGGCAGAGCACCCGCTTTAAGCAGGTTGGCAAGATCGTCGGCTTCTTTAATCTGATCGGTTTTGGTACCGCGTGAGCCCATACTGATGCTTGAGCGACCTGAGGGAATTTCGCCTTGCACCACAGGAGCTGAGTACACATAGTCATCAAGCACTATGGCAATAGAACGTTTGGGCGATTGCGAAGAAGCATTGGCTGTAAGACGCTTCCATACTTTGGCACCTTCGGAGTTCATCTGCATCAGAACCTGAACCTGTCCGGTGGGATCAAAGTCCTGTGATGCATCTACAATGGTTGAACCATCCAGGGGGGCGCTTCCATCGCGCGTATCCACCTTAATGGCATACAGTTGCATCAGGTTGCCCATTTGAGGCTCGGGACGGGCAGACCAAAGCAGGCGCAGGTCTCGCGGAAGTATCTCACGCGCTATGGGGTGACGCAGTAATTTGTTGATTTCGGCAGTGTCCGAAAGCATGGCAAAACCCACCACCGGACCATTTTGCAGACGGCCATCGAAGGCGTTGGGTGATAACAGGGAAAACAGCGGGAATCGCTTTCTGCGCTCAGCTTCAGACATGGTATCATCGTCAGGCGAAGTGATAAGAGTATCGGTATCATCAGCTAGTTCCGAGAGAAGATCGGCCTCTTCATCTACGTCCACATCCGTTGTGTCATTTTCCAACACATCTAAAGCTGTATCATCCTGAGCATCATCAGCGTCATCCACCAACTGTGAGGCTTCATCGCCGTCTGCGTCATCTTCAAAATCAAAATCCTCGTCGGGGAAAAGTGCACGACTTAAAGCTGTGTTCAATTCCTCCAGTACCGGGTAGATTTCAAAGTTCTCGTGGGTATTCCAGAACTCCAGGTTGGCCGTACTTTTCAGTACCTTTCTTACACGCTCTTTGTCTTTTACTCCGGGAAGTTCGATAATGATACGTCCGGAGAGTTGCTGCTTTTGAATAGTAGGTTGGGCAACGCCAAACTTATCAATACGTGTGCGAAGAATTTTTTCGGTGTTGTTGATGGCCACCTCAGCTTCGTCGCGAAGAATGCGGACAATTTGCGCATTGTCTGCCTCACGAGGAAACTTTTCTTTGTTGTCACGGCTGTGAAAAACAGCCGCCATTTTCTTGTCAGGAGAGTTTTGCTGCCATGCACGTGCAAAGAGGGTCACAAAATCATCTTGCGAATTGCGCTGCATTTCCCGCGCATCGTTGATGGCTTTGCGAAAATCGGCATCTTTACTGTTGCCGCTAAGACCTATAATAAGATCGGGAATAGATACCTCGAGGATTACGCTCATACCCCCCTTGAGGTCGAGACCGAGATTGATTTCCTTTTCCTTTGATTCCGAGTAGGTATATCCGAAAATCGGATAAATCTGCTCGTTGGCGTTGTCGCGCAGAAATTTGTCAGCAAACTGCTCTCGCAATTCACTTTCTTCCAGCGCGCTCAACTCCCCTCGCTCCGCCCGAACAGAATCGAGCTGCGTTTCCGCAAAGTTTTCTGCCTTGGATTCAAATCCTGAAGTAAAAAAGGAAAATGAAATCTGATACAGACTGGCTATGGCGAGCAGGATGGTAAATACCCAAATGGCTCCTTTGTTCTGCATTGAATTGAGTTTAGATTCGGTTCTTTTTAGGAAGGCGCAAATATAGATTATTGCTGACATAAATACCAACCAGTGAAAAAGCTGCCTAAAATCTTCGCTAACATTTCAATGTAGGCCATCTTTGTACAACTGTTCATTGGCGCTATACACTAACTTTACCCTTTGCAATCCATCATTCAAATGCAACACATGGCAAAAACTACTTTTACTCTGATAGCGTGCTTCATTGCTACCTTTTCGTACGCACAATTCTTTGCCACTTACAGCGATGAAATTCCTGTTTTTCGTGATGGAGAGCAATTGGTTAACCCATGGTCGGGAGGAATTAATGCGGCGCAGGTTTCTACCATTGATGTGAATTTTGATGGCCTGGATGATGTGTTTGTTTTTGACCGCGCAGGCAACAAAATCATGATTTTTCTGAACAACGGCAGCAACGATCCGAACACTTTTCCCTACAGCTTTGAGCACAGCATGCAATTTCCGGCTCTCAGAAACTGGGTCTTGCTGAGAGATTTTAATTGTGATGGTAAAAAGGACATTTTCACCTCAAACGGAATTGGAGGTTTCAGGATTTACGAAAACGTATCTACTTCAGGAAGCGGACTTGAGTTCGTCATTCGCGAAAACAACCTTCAGTCTGAATACGCCTTTGGCACAATGCCGCCTTACAATGCCAATATCTATATCACCACAGTAGATATCCCAACGATTGATGACATTGACGGCGACGGTGACCTAGACATCATGGTATTCGCCGTATCCGGTCTTCTGCTCGAATACCACCGCAATCTTTCAGTTGAACTCACAGGTGGGTGCGACTCGCTCGCTTTCAAATTAAAAAATCGTTGCTACGGTTATTTTTCGGAAAGCCCTATTGATAACACCATTACGCTGCACGACCCTGATTTTCATAATATGCTCTGCCCACCCAATTACAATGTGGCAGACCCTGGCCCGGGAGTGGAAAGACCCACAGTTGATGAATTTGAGGGAGGTGCTCGTCACGCCGGCACCACCATTTTGACCATTGAACTCAATCAAGAGCCGCCAAAAGAAATCGTACTCGGAGACATTGGCGCCACCAACCTCACTGCGCTAATGAACTCTACAACTTCCTCAGGGATGGATTCGATTATTGCTGTTAACACTGCATTCCCGCAGGGGCATGGCGTGGCACCGCCTGTAGAAATGACATCCTTCCCGGGAACTTTTTATGAAGACCTCAATAACGATGGTGTGCGCGATTTGATTGTATCACCCAACGATGCCTTTGCATCGCTCAACAGCAGCAGCGTTTGGTACTATCAAAATATTGGTGAAGATGACTTGCCGGTGTTCGATCTGGTGCAGCAAGACCTGTTTCAGCAGCAAATGATTGACGTGGGTGAGGGAGCCACCGCTTTTTTCTTTGACTACACCGGAAACGGACTGCAGGACATGCTGGTGGGTAACAAAGGCTATTTTTTAGGTCCTGGTAACTGGAACAGCCAATTGGCACTGTACGAAAATACAGGAACCGCTACCAACCCTGAGTTCACCCATGTTACCGATGATTTCATGGGCCTCGGCACCATAACCATGCCGCAAGGTTTGCATGCGGCCTTTGGAGATTTGGATGGTGATGGAGATGACGACATGATTCTGGGCGCGGCAAACGGACAGATTTACTTGTACTACAATACTGCCGGGCCGGGAAATACCGCACAATTTGAGGCCGCCTCTGACATTTTTTTGAAAGACAGTCAAGGAAACAACATCGACCCAGGCCAGTATTCAACACCGCAGCTCATAGATCTCAATCGCGACGGTTTGATTGACCTGGTGATGGGAGAACGAAATGGTAAAATCTGGTACTATGAGAATGTTGGTACCGCCACTGAGCCTTCGTTTCAGCTGGTAACCGATTTTTTGGGTGAGGTTAATACCGCTGAGGGATTTATCACCACGGGTTACAGCGTAATTCAGTTTTTTGAAATGGATGACACGTATTACCTGATAACTGGTGGCGAACCCGGGAAAATTCGTTTGTACAGCAATATTGACGACAACCTCAACGGTACTTTTAATCTTGAGGACGACATGCTCTTTGGCTTGAAAAACGGCATGAGAAGCACTGTGGCCGTAACTGACATCAACAACGACGGGCATCCCGACCTGTTTACCGGTAACTTTGGTGGAGGCCTTCTTTTTCTCAAAGGCGGTGAACCTACTGGTTTTCATTCTTTTTCCCGGCGCGAGGACTTGTTTTCGGTGTACCCCAACCCTACTTCGGGCGAGTTCAGACTGCTTTTCACCACCCCTTACGACAACATGCTGAACCGCGTTGAAATATTCGACGCAATTGGCCGGTCAGTTGCGCGTTTTGCTCAGCAACCTGCCTCCCAACCCATTCAAACGTCAGGACTAACACCGGGGGTTTACATTGTTGAAGTTGAGCTGGCCAACAATAAGAGGGCAACCGCCCGGTTGGCAGTTGTGTCAGGGCAATAAAAAAGTCGCCCTGGTTAAAAGGCGACTCTTTTTGATCGGCAAAAAACTCTCTAACTGATCAATTCCATTCGGTCGAGCACAGACATTACGTCTTTCACCGCACCGGCAGACGCGTGCAGAAGCTCTTGCTCATCATTGTTCAAATCAAGCTCAATGATTTGCTCAATGCCGTTCTTGCCAAGCTTTACAGGAACACCGAGGTAGATGTCTTTCAATCCGTACTCGCCCTGCAACCACGCGCAGCAAGGGAAAATTCGCTTCTGGTCGCGCACGATGGCTTCTACCATTTGAGCGGCAGCAGCACCGGGAGCGTACCACGCAGAAGTGCCAAGCAGATTTACGATCTCTCCTCCACCTTTCTTGGTGCGCTCCACAATGGCGTCAAGAGTGGGTTTATCAATCAACTCGGTAACAGGAATACCTCCTACTGTGGTATAGCGAGGAAGCGGCACCATGGTATCGCCGTGACCTCCCATAAGCACCGCCTGAATATCTTTGGGAGACACATCCAACGCCTCGGCAAGGAAAGCACGGTATCGGGCGGTATCGAGAATTCCCGCCATTCCAAACACCCGGTTTGAGTCAACCTTCGCAGTGAGGAATGCCGCGTAGGTCATTACATCAAGTGGGTTGGAAACGATGATGATTTTGGCATCGGGAGAGTGCTCAATTACCTGTTCGGTAACCGTTTTTACAATGGTGGCATTGGTAGCAATAAGGTCGTCGCGGCTCATACCCGGTTTGCGCGGCAATCCTGAAGTAATCACCACCACCTCCGAACCAGCAGTCTTCCCATAATCATTGGTAGAGCCCACAGTTCGGGTGTCATACAGGTTGATGGGAGCGGTTTCCCAAATATCCAGCGCCTTTCCTTCGGCAAAACCTTCTTTGATATCCAAAAGAACAACTTCGTTGGCCAATTCTCTGTGTGCAATAACATTGGCACAGGTTGCACCAACGTTTCCGGCACCTACTACTGTAATTTTCATGTTCAATCCTTTTAAAAAGTGGTGAAATAGTCTCACGGCAAAAATAGCAGTTCCGCAGGATATCAGCACAGAATTTCGCACGAAAACCTACTACTGAAACCAATAAGCGCACTTTACTGATTTCATGTTAAGTGAGGGTATTTCCATCATTTTTTGTTGTTTTGCAACGCCTCAAATGAATATTTTTGGTGGCAACCCAACCAACCTTACCCCGTCTTATCGGTGCAAAATGTTGAAAACATATCGGAGAACACGCTTCGGGAAATTGTAAATGGCTGTGTCAGAAATGATCGCCAATGCCAAGAACGGCTGTACCGCATGTTCTATGGTAAAATGATGGGGGTTTGTATGCGATACGCGAACGACTCCAATCAGGCCAAAGACATTTTGCAGGATGGATTCATCAAAGTGTTCAACAACCTTGAACGTTATAGTTTTGATGGGTCTTTTGAAGGATGGGTGCGAAGAATCATGGTCAATACAGCCATTGATTATTTTCGCAAGAAGAGAAGTTCAAACGTTCTTTTAACTCAGGGTGAAGACGGAATGGAAGGGTTTGAAGAGGAGGTTGAAGAGGATCAGACCAATTTCGATTCTCCTCAGGAAACGGAATTCACGATGCAGGACGTTATTGACGCCATGCAGCAATTGACGCCAGCCTACAGGGCAGTATTCAACTTGTACGTGATGGAAAACAAAACCCACCAGGAAATAGCCGATGAGCTTGAAATCAGTATCGGCACTTCCAAATCCAACTTCGCAAAAGCCAAATTGAGAATCCGAAAAATACTCTTGAATACAAAATAAGCGTTGCCAACACACTGAAGACATGAGCAATCAACAACAATCACTCGAGGACATAATCCGCCAAACGCTGGAGCAGCTGGAGGTGCCCTACAACCAGGAACACTGGCGCGAGATGGAAGGTCGGCTCAACCTACTTACACAAGGTCTTGTAGTAAGTATGAGCAGCTTCTATACCGCCTTTGTTATCGCCGGTGTTTTTATGGCGGGTCTCATTTATTTCGGCCTTCCTGACGGTGCCCGTGCCGGATACGCCAACAACGAAGAAGAAATCGAAGAAGAATTTCCCGACGGTGAGGGTTCCGGAACAGAAACAGCCCAGCTTGCAGATTGGACGGCCAAAAGCGAAACTGAGGAACAGACAAATGCCGCTGAAATCCATACAACTATTACTGAAATCAGTGAGTTTGTGATGGAGGTACCTACCAGTAAAATGGAGAGCTTGAACGAAGACGTGGATGTTGCCCAATCAGATGATAAGGAGACCATTGTTGAATATGGCGAAATGACGGTGAAAAGAATCAAGTCTAGTGTGGCGCAGGGATGCGAAGGAACGCCTATTACCTTCTCAACGGCCGGGAGCGACGCTGAAGGTAACTACCTGTGGAACTTTGGAGATGGAATTTTCTCCAACAAGCAAGACCCTGTTCACGTATTTGCCTCACCAGGGGTTTACGACGTGTCGCTGCTCGTGACCCCGCTCACCGGCGGAAAACTCACACCCATGACCATCGAAGACCAGATTAAGATCAATCCGCGTCCGAAGGCTTCCTTTGATTTTACCATGAAGCAAAACGAATTGAACATGCCCAAAGTTCAATTTGAAAACCACACCAAAAATGCGAGTAAAGCAATTTGGATGATTGATGGTCAGGTAGTAGCGGAAGAAAATGGCTTAACACATCACTTTACCAAACGCGGCAACTACAAAGTAAGTCTCGTGGCAATGAACGAGTTCGGATGCTCAGACACGAGCTACAAGTATGTGGAAATAGCCGAAGACTATAACCTGATGGCTCCGGAGGTATTCTCACCCACTGGCAGCGCACCTGCCCGAACTTTTATGCCTGAAGCACTTCGCAAAATCCCGGGCACTTTCGTAATGCGAATTACCGATCCAAAAACCGATATGGTGATTTTCGAAACTACGGACATAAACCAGCCATGGGAAGGTAAAATTGCCGGTACCACAGTGAGTGCATCCAGTGGTGTTTACCAATGGGAAGTGACTGTAACCAGCCCCAACGGTACCGTGGATGTGTTTGATGGCACTGTTCGGTTAAGAAAGTAAATTACCTCCACTGAAAATCAGTTTATTGACGGCCTCTTTTAAGAGGCCGTTTTTTTTGAATAAAGCCGTGCCGGACGGTTGCTCATTAGCAACCATTTTATTATCTTGCGAACGAAACCAAAGCACTACCAACACCATCCCTTTTCGCTATGCGACACATTTGGCTTAGCCTGAGCCTACAACTTTTTTGTACCAAAAGCCACTCTGATTCTCTAGAGAACAAGAAGTCAGTTTCCCGTCTCTTTTTGAGCAGTGTATCTCTATACGTGTGGTTGGGAATTCTTGTGTCCGTTTTTTCTGTGCAGGTTTTGCAAGCTCAGGTCTATCTCCTTAACGGCAGCAACAACAACCTCACCTTTAATACCTGTTCGGGCACGTTTTATGACAGCGGTGGTGCCGGCGGCAACTACAATAACAACGAAAATTTCACCATCACTTTTTGCCCGTCGGGTTCTGACCCAATCAATATAGAGTTCACGTTTTTTGACATCGAAACCAACTGGGACTTCCTATACGTCTATGACGGCCCAAATACAGGTAGTCCTCAGTTTGCGGGCAGTCCGCTCACCGGCACCGGAGCCCCCAGCTTTAACTCAACCGGATGCATCACCTTTCAATTCATATCTGACGGCAGCGTAACCCGACCGGGCTGGGAAGCATTTATTTCTTGCGGCGAAGGAAGCACTAACTACAACAACCCCGGAGGAACCATCAGCACATGCAGCGGAAATTTTTTTGATACCGGAGGTCCCAATGCAAATTACGGAAACAACCAAAACATCACCACCACCTTTTGCTCAGATCAAAGCGGAGAGTGTGTCAATGTGAATTTCAACTCTTTCAGCCTGGAAAACGGCTGGGACTTTTTATACATCTACGATGGGCCCTCCATTGCATCACCACTAATCGGAACATTTACAGGTGGTAATTCTCCGGGAAGCGTTACAGGGTCAGGAGGATGTCTTACATTCAGGTTTACCTCTGATGGCTCCGTAACTTTTCCGGGTTGGTCAGCCATCATTTCCTGTAACGATTGTGATTACGAACCAGGTGGAGACGGAAACCCGCCGGCTTGCCCGAGTATTGAAGTAAGCCCCGACCAGGAGCTGGATTGCGCAACAGCGTGTACGCAACTTCAAGCAGATGTAACAGAAACAGGGTTAACCACCAGTTACCAGGTATCATCCGTTCCATATGAACCACCGTATCCGTACACCGGAGGCACTCCTCTTTTCATTGGCCAGGATGACATCTACAGCGGAGTTATTAACCTGCCATTTAACTTCTGCTTCTACGGTAATATGTACAACCAGGCGGTTGTAGGCGCCAACGGATTGGTCTCATTCAATACCGCTTACGCCAATCAGTTTTGCCCATGGGCCTTTAATGTGGCCGTTCCCAACGCAAACCTCCCTCTCAATGCCATATTTGGGGTTTATCACGACATCGACCCCAGTCAGGGAGGTGAAATCAATTATGCCATATTGGGAGAAGCTCCATGCCGAACCTTTGTTGTGAATTTCAATGAAATTCCTCATTTTCAATGTAACTGTGGCTTTTTCAATACCTGCCGTATCTCAACACATCAAATCGTGCTCTACGAGACCACAAACATCATAGACGTGTATGTGAACCTCAAAGAAACCTGCACAGGATGGAATAGCGGAAACGCAGTACTCGGAATCCAAAATGCAACTGGAACACAAGGTTTAACTCCCCCCGGCAGGAATACCGGACCGTGGACTGCAAGCAATGAAGCCTGGCGGTTTACACCCGATGGTCCTCCCAATTACGTGATTAATTGGTACGACGACCAAAACACCCTGATTGGAACGGGTCCGGACATTGAAGTATGTCCACAGGAAACCAGCACATACACCGGAGAGGTTGTGTACGAACATTGCGACGGAAGCATCATCGTAGAAACGGATCAGGTAACGGTAACAGTAGTTGATAGCTTTACGTTGAACGAGCTCTTTACAGACGAAAGCTGTCCGGGAGCGTGCGATGGATCTATTGAAATTTCCACCAACGACGGTGAGCCACCATTTGTATATGAACTGGATGGCATAGAACAGAACAACGGAGTATTCAGCAACCTCTGTGCAGGCCTATACATCATTACGGTAACAGACGATAATGACTGTGTGTCAGTGGCCAGTATTGAAATCGAAACACCTCCCCTGCCCGACCCCGGAGAGGATAACTCATTTGAAATTTGTGCCAACGACGAGTCCGCCAACCTCTTTGATTTTTTGGGTGGAACTCCGGATACCGGAGGTCTTTGGACTGACCCTCAGGGAAATTCACACAGTGGAACTTTGAATCCGGACGCAGATTTAGCCGGCGATTATACTTACACCGTAGGATTTCCTGGTTGCGAATTCAGCTCGACCATTACCGTTGAAATTCATCCTGTTCACGAGATTTTAATCGAGGAAACAATCTGTGAAGACGAGTTTGTGACACTGCCGGATGGTAGCGAGGTCAATGAAGCCGGCGTGTACGACGTAACCTTGCAAAGCGTGGTGACCGGTTGCGATTCCACCATCACTACCACCGTGATCGTGAATCCGCTGCTCTTCTCCGAGCAGGAGTTTACCATCTGTGAAGATGAGTTTGTGACCCTGCCCGACGGTAGTGAAGTCAACGAAGCCGGCGTGTACGATGTAACCCTGCAAAGCGTCGTAACAGGCTGCGACTCTACCATCACCACCACCGTATTCGTGAATCCGCTGCTGTTCTCCGAGCAGG
>REDV01000088.1 GCA_007695365.1 Cryomorphaceae bacterium
CTTTTATCGGGAATGACTGCTTCCGGGTCAATACCTATTACGGAGCCAAATCCCTCGCATGTTTTGCATGCACCCACGGGGTTGTTGAAGGTAAAAAAATGTACGCTAGGCTCTTCAAACACCATTCCGTCAGCTTCAAAGCGGTTGGAGAAGCTGTGCAAATCAGGGGGGGCATCCTGGTTTAGAGCTACAAGGTAAGCTGTGCCGTTGCCCTCAGAGAAGGCAGTTTCAATTGAATCGGTAATGCGACTCAGGTTTTCCGCGTTGGCTGTATCTGCAGTAACACGGTCAATCACCAACACCAACTCATCTTTGGTCTCTTTGATTTTGCCTTCGAGCAATTCATCAATGAGCAGGGTGTCGTTGCCCTCCAGTACGCGGGAATATCCCTGTTGCAGCAGTATTTCAAGTTGCTCCCTCCGGGTGCGGTTGTACCTGTTTGCGATCGGTGCAGCAATTAATAGTCGCTTGTCATGCGGCATTTGCTCAATCACAACCACCACATCTTTGGTGTAGTGTCGTACCACCTCCTTGCCCGAAACCGGAGAAATGGTGCGTCCTACCCTGGCAAAGAGCAATTTCAGGTAATCGTAGATTTCTGTGCTGGTGCCAACTGTAGAGCGGGCATTGCGCGAAACGGTTTTTTGCTCAATGGCAATGGCAGGTGAAATACCGTCAATGCGATCCACGTCGGGCTTATCGAGTTTGCCAAGAAATTGCCGTGCATAGGCAGAGAGGCTTTCAACGTATCTGCGCTGCCCTTCTGCGTAAAGCGTATCGAAAGCAAGTGACGATTTTCCGGACCCCGACAAGCCTGTAAAAACAATCCATTGGTTTCGCGGCAGCGCGAGATGAATATTTTTCAGGTTGTGAACACGTGCCCCTCTAATGATGATATAGTCCTGATCTGAAACATTTTGCGGGTCTATTTGAGGCATGTAGGATGCGGATAATGGTGAAACAAATCGCAAAATTAGCCAATATCACTTGCTTGGTGTGTTGAATAATGGCTATATTTGTTAATCGTCAGCCGTATGAAAATGTTCATCGCTCCGCTGGCAACAAACAAACCTTGAACCCTAAAACCCGATTAACCTATCGAATAGACATCTACTCTGAAACGTAATTAGACGCCACGAAGGCGTTCATGTTGAATCAAAAAGAGGAGAGTATGTCTATGTCAAGGTTAGAAGACAGAGAGCTTGTTAAGCTGTATCTGCAAGGTAGGGAAGAAGCATTGGTTGAGTTGATCGACCGGTGCAAATCAAAGGTTTTTACCCATGTTGTATTATTGGTGAAGGATCGGGAAGTGGCAGAAGACATTTTCCAGGATACCTTTATTAAGGTCATCCACACCCTTCGCACCGGAAAGTACAATGAGGAAGGCAAATTCCTGCCCTGGGTTACACGCATCGCGCACAATCTCGCCATTGATTACTTCCGTCGCGGAAAGAAAATGCCCATGTCGAGAAGCGACGATGAGTACGATGTGTTTGCTTCGGTGTCTTTAAAAGAGGATACCATTGAAGACAAGATGATTGACGAGCAAATTCACAACGACGTCCGTAGCCTGATTGAGCTCTTACCTCCTGAGCAAAAAGAAGTGGTCATGATGCGACACTACCAGCGCATGAGCTTTAAGGAAATTGCCGAAGCCACCAACGTGAGTATCAATACTGCTTTAGGCAGAATGCGTTATGCCGTGCTCAACATGCGGAAGATCGTAGATGAAAAGAACATCGTGCTCACTCGGTCTTAAAAATTCTTCTGCTTCACATACTAAGCAAACCTGTAGCCCGTTTTTAAGGCAAGTTCATTTAAAACAATGTTTCTTGCCTATGACACATTCTACTCTCGACGAACTTTCGTTCTTTTCGCGAAATGAAAAAGACCTTTGGTCTGAAATTCAGCCGGAAAACAAGCAATTAAAGCCTGGAAAGGCTTGTATTGATAAAATTCTGGCCTACTCACGCGCACTAAGCGTACGAAAGTCTGAAAATCTCGATCAGTTGGAGATGATTCTCAACTGATTCAAAGACCGCCTTCGGGCGGTCTTTTTTTTGCCCAAACTTTCACAGTGTGGAACGACGTCAGGGTTTAAAAAACAAATCAGCCTTTTCGGGCTCTGGGGTGATGCGACATTATGGTTTCCCGCAGGAAATCACGGTCCAGGTGGGTATAAATTTCCGTGGTAGTGATACTCTGATGCCCGAGCATTTCCTGAATGGCCCGGAGGTCGGCTCCACCGTCAACCAGGTGGGTGGCAAATGAATGCCTGAAACTGTGTGGAGATATGTTCTTATTGATCTGGGCCCGCCTGCAAAGGTCTTTTACGATGCTGAAAATCATGACCCGTGTGAGTTGCTTTCCCCGGCGATTCAGAAACACAAAATCTTCATGGCCGTGTGAAACATCCTGGTGCACACGAACAGAATTAAGGTAAATATCAATGTATTTCAGGGCGGCATCTCCAATGGGTACAAGGCGTTCTTTGTTGCCCTTTCCTACCACCCTCACAAAACCTTCGTCAAAGTACAGGTTGCTGAGTTGCAGGTTGATTAGCTCTGATACGCGCAAGCCACAACTGTAAAGCGTTTCAATCATGGCTTTGTTTCTGGTTCCTTCGGGTTTGCTCAAGTCAATGGCCGCAATAATGCGGTCTATTTCGTCTTTGGTCAGTACCTCCGGCAGTTTCAATCCGGTTTTGGGAGCTTCAAGCAGCTCGGCAGGATCGTCGTTCACCAGGTCTTCCATCAACAGGTACCGGTAAAATGCCTTTATTCCCGAAACAATTCGTGCCTGGCTGCGCGCTGCCAGCCCCAATTCAGATACCCAATGTACAAAGGCCTGAAGGTTTTCCAGCTTCACATTAAGGGGTGTGATATTCTGCTCTTCGGCAAATTCTGCCAGTCGCGCTACATCTCTCTCGTAGGCTTCAATGGTGTTGGCCGACAAGCCTTTTTCAAGACGAGCGTACTGCAAAAATCCTTTGATGGCAACGTTCCAATTCATGATTTTTCGCCAGTTTCGGCCAATGGTGCTAAATTAGCCGCTTAATGAACACGCCTGCATTATGCGCATTGCAATTATCAACGGACCGAATTTGAACATGCTCGGTAAAAGAGAGCCCGAAATTTACGGCAATCGTAGTTTCGAAGACTACCTGAACGAACTAAAGACCTTTTTTCCGGACGTGGAATTTGCTTTCTACCAAAGCAATGTAGAAGGTGAGTTGGTCAATGCCATTCAGCAATGTGGCAGTGACTGCGACGGTTTGGTGCTGAATGCCGCGGCCTATTCTCATACGTCGTTGGCCCTTGCCGACGCGGTTAAGACTGTCCCTATTCCCGTGATTGAAGTGCATATTTCCAACGTGTATGCCCGTGAGCCGGAACGACACCGGTCTCTTTTATCGGCGTATTGCACAGGATTGATTGTTGGTTTGGGGCTGGATGGATACCGACTTGCCATCAGCCATTTTCTTTTCCGGAAGTAGTGAAGTCCACCGGGTGGAGTTGGTGAAAGTGTTTCTTTCCTTTTAGGAAGTATTGCCACACTACGCTGCGTCGGTAGTATCCGGTGTGTTGGGTTATTTCAATGCCCGGTGCCAGTGATTTTCGCTTTTTGAGGAATTTGGCAAGGTTGGTATAGAGCGACATGTGTGCCCTGAATACTGCGAAAAAATGCTTGAACTGGCCTTCAAAAAGAAACTTGAACGCTGCGAGTCCATCCAGAATCATTCTGCGGAAAAGCTTGACGCCCAGATTGCCTCCGCGGTAGTTCTTCACCAGGAGGTACAAGTTGTTTCGGAAATTGAGGTAAGTTTTCCTCGGGTTGATTTTGCTCAGAGTGCCCCCACCAACATGATACACCACAGAATCGGGGCAATAACCTATACGTTTTCCTTTGTTTTTCAATCGCCAGCACAAATCAATTTCTTCCATGTGGGCGAAAAAATCTTCATCCAACCCTCCTGCATCGCGATATGACTGTGCCCTGATCAACAGAGCCGCTCCTGAGGCCCAGAACACTTCAGATGCCTGGTTATACTGGCCTTGGTCTTTTTCAAAGTGGTTGAACATCCTTCCGCGACAAAAAATAAAACCATCACGGTCTATAAACCCACCTGCAGCGCCCGCGTATTCAAAGGTGTCTTTTTGCTGAAAGGAAAGGATTTTGGGTTGCAGTGCATCCCAATCATTTTTCTCCAAAGCGCGTAGCATGGGGCCCAGCCACCCCTGGGTAACCGCAACGTCGGAGTTGAGGAGCACAAAGTTTTCTGCCTTAATTTTTTCAAGTCCTTTGTTGTATCCACCTGCAAAGCCGTGATTGTGATCGAGATGAATGACTTGTACTTCAGGATGGTGTGATTTGATCCAGGCTACGCTATCGTCAGTGCTCGCGTTGTCAATAACGGCTACAGATGCCTCGGGGCTGTTGAGTACAACATCTGGCAGGAATTTTTGAAGCCATGAGAGCCCGTTCCAATTGAGTATAGCAACCACTGTTTGCATGAAGTGGCAAATCTATGCAATAAAAGGAGTGCTCAATCTTAGCGAGGGGTCAGGAAGAAATCCTGCGTTCTTCCCCCAAAGTGGCTGCGCGACTGGGTGCGATCAATTTCGTTAAGAGGTGTATCCCTCTGGTGAATCAGCATATCCCATCTCGGGTTTTTGATTTCGCCGGGAATTTTATCACAGTGGAGCAACTCGTAATCGTGCATAAGTAGGGTGCGATCGTAAAACACGAAGCGCACGTTGGTCCAACGTTCTGCTCTGAAATATTGCCAGATTTGATAGGGGTAGGCATTGGGTTCGCTGGGGCGATCTACAAAAACATCCGGCGGACCATAGGCCAGGTACACGCGTCCCATATCGGTTTCGTAGCCTTTTCTGTTGGGAGCTCCGTAGCGGCGCTCCACTTCTTTCAATCGTTCACGGTATTCATTCCAGGCTATTTCCGGTGAGTGTGTGTCACGTTTTTTCCAAAAGGCGTAGAAAAATCGCTGCATATGATCCAGATCCTTGTTGGAGTGAAATCTGCGAATAAGCGATGCCTCGCCGTCGCCGGCAATGGGAATCAAGCTATTGATATATTCGTAGAGTGTATCTACGTTGTTCAGGCTGTTCACGAAGGCTTTCTCACCAATGCTGGCCGTGTAATCCACCTCCTGATCGTCCTGAAGGTGCACATTGGCGCGTTGAAAGAATTTGGCTTGCGTAGAGACGAGGTTGTTCTCTTTGTCACGAACTTCAAGAACCAGCGAGTAATTTCCCGACCTGAGATTCCGGATATCCACCTTCTTCATGATGGGAATCACACTTGTGGTATTCATTTTAGTGCGCGAGAATATGCTTTCCACTTTCTGTTTGGTGTCGTGGTTTTCTACGTAATAAACCAGCAGAAAAGGCTCGTCGGCTCCGAGTTTTTCGTCTGTTCCGTACAGCTCGGCATAGAACACAATAGAGTTCATTTCCGTGGGCATGTAGTTGGAAACGAAGGGAAGAAGGTCGTAGCCTGATTTGGTGAGTTCGTTAGGTTCGTCGGTTTTTTTGAATGCTGCCACCCATTGCACGTCCGAAAAGAAAATATCCAATTCGGGGCGCTCAATCACAATTTCTTCGGTAAAGGTTTCGCTCTGCCCCTGAAAAGCCGGCTGCCCGACCACCACTTCAATCATGTACACACCATAATCCAGCAAAAACCGCTGTTGGTCCATCATGTCGTTGTAAATGCTGTCTGCAATCACGCTGCTTTGCAAACTTTTTTTCGAGAATGTCACAATCTCATCTCCCTGAGAAAGGATGATGGTGATGTCAATAACGGCCTGTTCGCCTCCCTCCACTTCCTCGAAATGAAGTGATTCTGAAAAGAAGTTGAGGTAGGTTTCAAGCATGACACCTTGTCCGGGAACATGAAACACTTTGTAATCGAAGTAGGCCTCAATGGCCTTTATCTGGAATGAAATGAGAGCCAGTATGGTGACAATCAGTGATTTTTGGAAAAGCTTCATAGTGAGGACGGATATTACTCATATAAAGGTACAAATTTCGCACCGAACGGCCAATTTGCCGATTTTCCAAAATAGGATTGCTGTCTGTTTTGTCGAATTAAAAAAAATGTACTTTTGCGCCTCGATGCCGGAGAGATGGCAGAGTGGTCGAATGCGGCGGTCTTGAAAACCGTTGTACCGAGAGGTACCGGGGGTTCGAATCCCTCTCTCTCCGCCAGGCAAAACCCGCACCTGAGAAGGTGCGGGTTTTTCATTTCCCCTTGCCGCATGCTCGCATGCAAGGCAAGGGGAAATGAAAAACCACCCCGCGTTAGCGGCGCGGTTTTGCCTGAAGCCTTCCCCCACCGGGGATCACCGACGGCAGGGAGGTAATCCCCTTCACCGGGATCACCGTCGGCAGGGAGGAGATGCGGTTTTGCCGCATGCTCGCATGCAAGGCAAGGGGAAATGAAAAACCACCCCGCGTTAGCGGCGCGGTTTTGCCTGAACATTAATGGGATGGAGAAGGCTCAGAAAAGACAAAAAAAGAATGAGGCAGTAGAAACTGCCCATTGGATTGGGCTCACGTTGGCACAACTTCAGATGCGCACCTCGCGAATTCGCCCCAAGGGAATGCGAATCCTGTTTTTGAGGTACACAAAGTCGTCATCCAGATCCCAAATGGTTGTTTCTACCCGCTTTAAACCGCAGTCATCTTCAAACACAATAGCCACCTTGTATTGTGCGTAATTGCCAAAATCCATTGCCCTTTGCAACAGTCTTTTGCGCTCTGCTCTCTGCTCAAAAAGTGGTAGTACATCACCATCAGGAAAACGCAGGCCAGCCAGTTTTTCCTTGGCCATTTCCGGTACGTAACCTGTTGACATGGTCATTTTTTTGCCTTTTTGAATTCCAGTTAGTCGGTGAAAGTTAGCTTTTTTGGCTGAAACGACCTCACTTCATCCGGCTTTTTTTTCAATCCGTCTAATCGGTGGAGGCTGGAAAACGTTTTTGCGTTCAAAGTGTTAAACTTGTCGTGTCCAACCCAATGAACAGTTATGTACGCCATTGTAGATGTTGAAACCACCGGTTCCTATGCGGCCGGCAACGGAATTACGGAAATTGCCATCTGCATCCATGATGGCGAAAAGCCCATTCATTGGTTTGAATCCCTTGTTCGCCCACCCCGAAACATACCGATGTACATCACGGGCCTGACAGGTATTTCCAACGATATGGTGATGGATGCTCCTTCTTTTGAGGAACTTATACCCGAAATTGAGCGCATCACCAAAGGCTGCATTTTTGTGGCTCATCATGTGCATTTTGACTACACCTTTGTGCGCAATGAGTTTGAACGCTTTGGCAAGAGTTTTAACAGAAACAAGCTTTGCACGGTGCGATTGAGCCGAAAGCTCATACCCGGCTCGCCTTCCTACAGTCTCGGGCGCCTCTGCAATCACCTCAATATTCGGCACGAAAATGCCCATCGGGCCATGGGCGATTTAAAGGCCACCGTAATTTTGTTTGAAAAATTGCTGGGTCTCGACAGAAACAATTACATCCTGTCTTCTTCAAAAAGAAACTCGGGTGAGGTGATTTTACCGGCTCACCTTCCACGCGAACAGTTTGATTCCCTCCCTGAAGAACCGGGTGTGTATTATTTCAAGGACGGGCAGGGCAAGATTATATACATCGGTAAAGCCGCCAATTTGAAGCAGCGGGTTAGGCAGCATTTTTCAGGCTCCGATAGTAGCCAGCGATCTGAGGCTTTCAAAAGACATATTTACGAAGTGCGTTTTAAAAAAACGGGTTCAGAGCTCGTCGCACTTTTACTGGAAGACAGTGAAATCAGACGCTTTTGGCCCAGGTTCAACAAGGCACAGAAAAATCCGACACGCCGCTACGGTATTTACCAGTACGAGGATGTGTCAGGTATTTATCGCCTGGCGATCAATCAGGCACCTTCAGCCAATAGTGCGCTGCAAACCTTTGTCCGACTTCAAGACGCGCGTAATACCCTGGGGCAAATGGCCGGTGCTTTTGGTCTGTGCCCCGCCTTGTGCGGCATGGGAAGCTTTTGCGAGCGTTGCAACGTCCAGGGTAAAAAATGCAGGTCTGAAAATGTACCGGCGTACAATAAACGTGTACGTCAGGCCATGGGCGCCCTTCATAACGAAAGCCGCCGGTGCGCGCTGATTGGTCAGGGCAGAGACCAGGACGAGCAATCACTGGTGCTTGTGGACGGTGATAAGTATCTAGGATTCGGCTTTATACAAGACCATGTAGAGAGCAAAAGTTTTGAGGAACTCGCAAAAGTCATCGAGCGCCACCCCGAATCGCCTACCGTGCGTAACATCATCCATAAAGCACTGCTTAACCCCGATCCGCTCAAAGTGGTGTATCTCTGATTACAGGCCACTTTTTCTCAGTCTGCTTACCTTGCGCGGTACTATGCGAAAATGGTTGGCTGAGATATTTTATTGGGACTGGAAGGTGTTCGCAAGTCTTCTGTTTTGGAATCTTCGGTACTTCTACTGGAAACGCGCGCTCATCATTTTCGGAGTTGCCTTGATTTTACTTTTTCACGCCGCCCTGAGTGTGGTTTTGCGCCTTCTGGATGAAGTGTTCTATCCGGCCTATCGCAAAACCACCATTCGGGAACCGGTATTCATTATTTCCAACCCACGCAGCGGAACCACCTATATGCACCGGCTTTTGTGTTTGGACGACAAGCGATTCACCTATTTTTTGCTGTACCATACCTTTTTGCCATCGGTGCTCTTTTTCAGGTTTATCCTAATGTTGAAGCGGCTCGATAAGAAGATGAACTGGCCGTTGCGACGATTTTTCGAAAAAGTGGAAGACCGTGTTTTTGAAGGCTGGAAAGACATTCATCCCATGGGCTTTGAGCGAAGCGAAGAGGATGAAGGGTTGTTTGTGCTCAGCCTGATGTCGCCGGCTATTGGCCTGGTTTTTCCGTGGATGAAGAAGATTGATTCCCTCTGGATTGCCGACGAACTACCGGCCAAAAAGAAGGCCTGCATGATGGCCTATTACCGCAATACCATTCAGCGCTTTTTGTACGCATGGGGTCCGGACAAGGTATTTCTCAGCAAAAACGTCATCTCAACCGGCCGAATGGGTATGTTGCTTAAGACTTTTCCGGATGCTCGCATCATTTACCCGGTTAGGCATCCCTACAAAACCATTCCTTCCATCACGAGTATGTTTGCTGCTCCCTGGAAAATTCACGCGCCGGATATTCCCGAGAACTCGCCCGAATACCGCAACTGGGGCATGCTGAGTATTCGCTTTTATCAGCACTTTTTCAGGATGATCCCTCATCTCGATGCAGAGCGGTTCTACCACGTGAGATACAAGGATTTCGTCAAAAATCCCATGGATACCATCCTGGATGTTTACCGCACATTCGGGTGGACACCGGATGACGACTTTGTGGAAAGGCTCCGGAATCAATGCAGTCGGTCACGGCAATACCGCAGCAAGCACGATTACAGCCTGGAGCAATACGGCTACGACCGAGCCCTTATTGATGAAGAATTGCGAGAAGTATTTGAATACTTCAGGTTTAGGAAAGATTTAGGCAGCTAATACCTTGTTAAAACTCGCCACATTCTGGCTTAAAAACATTACTTTTGGTTATGCTTACACGTTATATTTTGTGCAACCAGAAATATTCAGCGTAATGAAATATCTCGCAACTTGTTCCCTTTTCATCTTGTTTGTCGCACACACCGGTTGCGTTCAGGTTGGTAGCGATCTTGCCATTGAAGAGATTCAATCGTCAAATAAACAACGAATTGCTCCCTTCCTTACTTTTCAGAAGAACGACGCTGAAGAGGCCATGAATTTTTACATCAGCCTGTTTAATAACTCAAGGATTCTTGAAATCAAACGATGGGAGAAAGGAGGTCCCGGAGCAGAAGGCAGGGTAATGCACGCTACTTTTCAGCTCAATGGATTGAAATACATGTGTAGCGACAGTCCTCCTGTGCACAACTGGGATTTTACACCGGCAGTTTCCAATTACGTTGAATGCGAAAACGACGATGAAATTGAGAGACTCTACACTAGCTTATTGGAAGGCGGGGAAGCGGCTATGCCACTTGGTAACTACGGTTTCAGTCAAAAATTTGGATGGGTAGTGGATCGTTTTGGGGTGTCGTGGCAATTGAACCTGGAGTGAACCAGATCACTTTTAGAAATCCTTTTAATCACATTCCTTTCTACAATGCTTCAAGGGGTAATCGCCCCAAGTGCTTGCGCAATGTGCCGTTCATTGTGGTAAATCACAAAGCGAAAGGTGTCGCCCAGTTTGAGCTTTACGGGAAATGGAATGCTGATGCGGGTTTTGGTGCGGTTCAAACTCACAGCAGCGGCCTTTTGAAGCAGTGTCAGCATTTCCTGCTGTTGAGCAATAAAGTGGTGAATGGTTTGCCGGGTCAAGGAGCTTCCAATGGGGTTCTTGTCATTAAAAGTTTTCATCTTGTTGAGTTTTGCCTTGGGAAGCATACTTTGCGCAAAATAGTTTCCCAGTAGTCCGGACTTGAAAGTTCTCTCTGTAACATGGCGGCTTCTTTCCATACGCGATTGGATTTCGGGCAGGTAGAAGTCTCCGTACAAATTGAGGTGCTCCAGGCACTCAAGGGCGCTCCAGCTTTTCTCAGAGGATCTTTGGTTGAGCACATCGTCAGACAGTGTGAGAAGTTCCTTCGCGGCCCGGATGTGCTTGTGGGTACGCGCCTTTAAATCGGCCAGTAGAAATTCGCTTGTAGATCGCATCACTTTTCTTTAAGACAAAGATGAGGGTAGCCCGGATGAATTTCCTTGATTGAAATCAAGAATACAGTTTTTCGGGTTCGCTTCAGTTATTTTTGAGGCGCGACAAGGTTTCCGGGGTCATACGCAGGTAGGACGCGATATATTTATGAGGTACTTCCTGAAACAACTGTGGGCTTCTTTGAAGCACCCTCCTGAAACGCTCGGCAGGCGAGGAGGTGAGAAGGTCGCGCTCTCGTTCAAGTTGTTGGTAGATGAGTTGTTCCAGAAGCTGAAGCCAGCTTTCAAAGCGCTCCGGTGTGCTGCGCGCAAACTCCATAAATGCCGCTTTTTCAAGCACCTTAACTTCCGTTTTCCGCAGGGCCTGAATCACCATGTCCGAGGCTTGTTCAGTAATAAAGGAGTCCAGCGCGGCAATCACGTTGTTTTCATAACCAAAGCGGATGGTATGCTCTTCGTAATCGTCCACCACAAAAACCCGTAAACAGCCCGTTTGAATAAAGTACAACCGCGTATCCATGCTTCCCTGATTTTTCAGGTAATCATTGCGTTGCAGGGAAAGATGACCTTCCCAAAGGTTCTCTTTGTTCAGCTCGGATATCAGGTAATTAAGTGGGTTGGTCATTAAAAAACGTTTTGCTCACCCAAGGTAACAAGAAGCAGTTTTTCAATCGATATGGTACGTTAAACTTATCAGCAAATGGTTAAATTAATCGACAGATTATTAGCTGGTTGCATCAGCTTCCCACATGATGAGGGCTAAGAGCTGAAAACAAACTGACTATTCATCCTCTTCAGGGCTACTCGCTGAACACTTTGAGGGAAGTGGATTTGGGCCCTTTTAAACGATTCCAACACACATCCTCCTGTCAAAGGAGAACAAGCTGGGACGAGAACAAGCTACTCCATGCCCCTGAATCGGGGTCTTGATTGATTCTTTGAGCGAAGTGGATGATGTCAACTCTATTGATTTTCAGGAATGAGGTTGTAGAAAATCATTGTTACAACACCGACAATTACAAAAAGTGCAAGGATGATTTTGAACCAGAATTTCCAGCCTTTTTCTTTACGCCCGCCGTCTTTTAGCCATTTGAACATGGCTGAATATCGCCAATTATCTTCAAATGACCAAGCACAATCGTCAAAAAATGAAATTCTTGCTGGTTAAGTATGGAAAAGTCCATGATCAATGCAGTGCGTGTTGAGCACCTTGTTCGCACCGAGGGCGCCACTTTCGCGAGGTATTCGGCGAACCTCCCAGAGAGTCCTCGTTGAGTGACTCTGAGGGAATTGAAATTCAACGAGTTAATTTCATTTTGTGATCGAACAAAGTGCTTCCTAATTACCAAAATACCTATATGCTCTCCTGTAACCTTTACTGACAGCAGTTTTAACGTCGTTTGCAAAGAAGCCTTGCCCTTGTTTTATTCTAGTTCTGTCATATTGTTGATCAAATGGTAAGTGATAAATTTTTGTATCAAAACCATATTCATCTTTTCCAATATTGCACTTAATTCTTGGAAATTCGGCCATGTCTTTTTTAACTACTTTGACACCTAGTTTATCTGCTATTATCTTGGCCGTTTTGGAGAGCTCTGTATTTGTTATAAATACCGGAAGTATTTCATCCCAAAGCATATCTTTGTCATAAGCATATGCGATTGTTGAGCCATACAGTTGCATAATATGTTTTTCGTGGATGACTTTCTTCTGAGACCAAAATTTACACTGAACAATATGAATCCGATTATTTTTGATCGCTATCAAATCTCGACCTAAATCTTCTAACTTTTGCTCCATTCCGAAATATGACACATTCCAACCTTCTTTCTCATACTCCTGCCCACAAAACAATTCATAATCTCTTCCAATTTGCCAATTGGTTTTCGGCCCTTTAATATACTTATCCAATGCAAGTTGATTTCTGTCGTCAATACTTAATTTAAGGTATTCTTCTTTGCTGATGTAGTCTCGTACTTTGTCATACTCTTCTTTGAAATTATTAATGGAGCTGGCTGCTTCAAGTTGTTTTAAAGATTCAAAATCATCGACATAGGTGGAGAGCTCTGGAAATAAATTTAAGAGATACTCAAATTTGTACATCATTTGACGGTACTTTTCCAAATGCAACTTACTTTCCTGCTTGAGTTGTCTAATTCTTTTGCCTTCAATCCTTGCTGGCCGTGTTTTATTTTCTAAATACCTTGCTATTACATCGTATTCCAGCAAAAGAAAATCGCTGTACAGTGAAGTTATTTTAGTTACCGAATTATTACTTTTACTTTGAAGTGCGATATAAAGGTCGTGTTGCTCTTTTAGACCGCTTTTAAAACGATCCCTTTCCTGCTTAATCTCGGAAATGCGCTGATTTGCTCTTTCAATATCTTTTCGAGAAATTTCTAAATTTGAAGTCAATTGGTTAATTTTATCAGCCAACCGTTTGTTCTCAGCAACTAGGGCTTCATTATCTTTTTCGGAAATTTCTAAATCTAAAGTCAGTTGGTTAATTTCATCACCCAACTGATCAATTTTATCTGACCACCGCTTATTCTCAGCAACTAAGGCGTCATTTACCTTTTGACATTTCGTCATCAATTCAGATGTCTGCTTGAGCTCTTTTTGTAAAACTGGATGAGCCCTCAATTTCGCTTTTTTTTCCTTGACATTACCTAACCATTCGGATATAGCATTTATTATAGAGCCGATAATTATAAGACCGATAACTATGTACAAGATTTCCATTGACTCTGTAATTTTGTCTGCAAGTTATTCAAAAATTGGATTACCACATTAGTCCGAAAACTCACGTGGGCGGAACCCTCCTACACTGGCGTAAGCGTCCGCTTGTGTCATTTTCCATTCAATGTAACTTTGAGTAAGTGCAAAATTTTCTTATTCCTGAAACGGTGTTTTTGCACATGATATACATAAGTTAGTGGTTATGGAGATGGGCCCAAGCGGACGCTTGCGCCAGATTAGGTGAATGCTTTTTGGTGATTTAGCCGCCATGTTTTGTTAAAAAGTGTATATTTGTCTTGTCAATCAGTGTGTTAATAAAATATATTTTAAATCGTGTTGTATATAAAACCATACTTCAATGTAAGAACGAAATAAAAATTTAAAGGAAAAAGTGAAATGGAACCTTTTCGGTATAGGATCCGGTGGCATCATTCTTACGGCCAAAGCATGTTCGATGACATATCATACAATAAATGTAAATAGTTGCAAAAATGAATACGACTAGAAAAATTCTCAATTTTATTTCCGCTAATTCCACCGGAAAGAAGGATCATGGACCGTTCACAAGTGAAATATATGTCCTTTATCAAATTCGATTTAACAATGTTGGTATCGCGGCGTTTAGTGCAAAGTTGCGGTGCGACGGCCATTCGGCAGAATCTTCATTCAAGAATGCCTGTCGAAATATTCTACCCGAAAAGTTCGGAAGAATCAATCTGATTAGTGGAGATGAAGCCAGTAGTGATCTGTTATGGCATCTTGCTAATTTCCGAATAAGAGAAGTTGATTGTTTTGATCTTTTGGCTTTAAATGAAGATCAAACTAATTGGTTTCGCCAAGCCATGACCTTTGCCCTTTCACATGACCCTAAGTCTGGTTTGAATTTGCCACGTGGTTCAGTAGCCTAAGTCCTTCATTTGAGGGGCCGCTGGTGCTAGTTTGTGAATTTAATTGATAATCAGATTAATTCATAAACACGCTCTAGAATTGATTTAGCTTCAATAATTTCATGTTCTGAATCGATGATCTTTTGGAGTGAAACAAATTGACCTTGAAGAATATATTTTAAGGATGGTAGAACTACTTGAAGAAGCTGCTCTTCATTCAAGTTTAAGAGTGTGTGGCTACCTTGATTGAAATGCTCACTGTTCGAAAGGATCATATAATTAATGTACGCTTGAAAATGAATATGTTTGTGTGATTCATCAGCTTTTTGGATTTCATTCACCATATCTGATGTATTAATTTTACCTAGCCTTATAAGTTTTAGCGTATCATTTTTATTTTCGAAGTGTCCAGGAAAAATATTCTTAACTCTTTCTATTTCATTGGGGTCTATGTTTTCTCCGTTTTCTTTGCATTTCTGATATATTTGATAAAAGGAATTTGCTAAAGGCTGCTGCAATTTTCGTAGAATATCAGCCAAGCTTTTAATGTTCATGGATGAGTAGTGCAAGTAGAATGTGGTAATTGAGTCTAGTAGTGCTACTCTGGTAGAAATAAAGAGCGGCAAGGAAATGAACGGATATGAATGGTGCTCAGCAATGAACTCCCTTATCTGACAAAGCAGAATGTTGGATCTTTGTACGAGTTGCCGAAAGATTTCTTGACTTTCTGACAGTTGATTGAATTTTGAGTGTCTATTCAAAATTCGATCTGTCAGATTACAATTTTCATCGAGACATAAGAGGAATTTGGAAAACTTTTCTTCGGATAAGCTATTCATTTCGTTTTGCATACAAGTTCTTTTGACTTTCTACATGAAACTGCCGCTAGTCCGCACGTGCCAGGCGTTCCCATGCTCTTCCTCAATAAACCATCAACCTCCCCTCCGTCATTTCTTCCATCGCATATTTGATCCCCTCGCGGC
>REDV01000089.1 GCA_007695365.1 Cryomorphaceae bacterium
GTTCGATTTACCTATCCGTTATTTTTTACCGTGATTTCGTCGCGTAAATAGAATTTGGCGAGTAAAAGTTGCGAAAAAACGTCTCAAGCGTATAACTTCTGACCCCGTTCAATGGCCCAACTGCCGGCAGGAAGGGACTGTTCAATTGGGTCTGCGCGATACAACCGAAACTTTCAGTCGCGAAGCGTTGATTGCGCTCCCTTGATGCGCCTCGTTTGTATGCCGAAGCTTCAGCACCGACGCATCTCGCCCGACACTTTTTGAATCCGGCATATCATGGCTTAAAAGAAAATCCCTAAATGTTTTTGCTCTGGCCAGGCCTGCTTTTGAGCAGGCTTTAAGGGCCCCGCTTTTCGTAACTTTGCAGCGTGAAATTTAAGATTCATTCAGAATACTCGCCTACCGGAGATCAACCTGCGGCGATTGAGCAATTGGTGCAAGGCATTGAACAAGGGGATTCGGACCAGGTGTTGCTTGGAGTAACCGGTTCCGGAAAGACGTTTACCATTGCCAATGTCATTGAGCGTGTGCAGCGCCCCACTTTGGTGCTTTCGCACAATAAGACCCTCGCAGCTCAACTCTACAGTGAGTTCCGGCAGTTTTTTCCGGAGAACCTCGTGGAGTACTTTGTGTCCTACTACGACTACTACCAGCCTGAGGCTTTTATTCCTGTAACCAATACCTATATCGAAAAAGACCTCAGCATCAACGATGAAATTGAAAAACTGAGACTTTCAACCACGTCGGCGCTGCTTTCCGGCAGGCGGGATGTGATTGTGGTTTCATCGGTTTCCTGTCTCTATGGTATCGGGAACCCGGCCGAATTTCACAAAAGCGTGATTTCGATTAAGGTGGGTCAGAAAATCAGTCGCAACAAGTTTCTGCTTCAGTTGGTTGAGAGTCTGTATTCCCGGAAGGACATTGACCCGGTGCGCGGTAATTTCAGGGTAAAGGGCGACACCATCGATATCTACCTTGCCTACACCGACCATTTTGTGCGGGTAACTTTTTGGGGTGATGAGATTGAAGGCATTGCCACCTTTGACCCTGAGACGGTTTCGCGCCGCCACACCTTTCAGGAATTCAATATCTATCCCGCCAACATCTTTGTAACCAGCAAGGAAACTTTGCAAAATGCCATTTGGGAAATTCAGCAGGATGTGGAAAAACAGGCTGAGTATTTCAGGGAGATTGGCAAAAATCTTGAAGCCAAGCGATTGAGCGAGCGCGTGTATCACGACATTGAGATGATGAAGGAGCTCGGGTATTGCTCGGGCATTGAGAATTACTCGCGCTACTTTGATCGCCGTGAGGTGGGACAACGCCCTTTCTGTTTGCTGGACTACTTTCCCAATGACTTTCTTTTCGTTATGGACGAAAGTCACGTAACCTATCCGCAGATTTCGGCTATGTACGGTGGGGACCGGTCGCGCAAGGTGAATCTTGTGGACTATGGGTTTCGGCTTCCGGCAGCGTTGGACAACCGACCTTTGAAAAAGGAAGAGTTTGAATCCATGCTGCACCAGAGCATCTATGTGAGTGCAACGCCCGGAGATTACGAATTACAAAAAGCCGGAGGGGTGGTGGTGGAGCAGGTAATACGGCCAACAGGTTTGCTCGATCCGCCCATTGAGGTTCGCCCAAGCCTGAACCAGATTGATGATTTGCTTAATGAGATATCTCTTCGAACCGAGCGACAAGAACGTGTGTTGGTTACCACCCTTACCAAGCGCATGGCCGAGGAGCTTACCCGCTACCTGGATCGAAATGGCGTAAGGGTGCGTTACATTCACTCCGAAGTAGATACCCTTGAGCGCGTGGAGATTTTGCGCGACTTGCGCACGGGGATGTTCGATGTACTGGTCGGCGTGAACCTGCTTCGGGAGGGGTTGGATTTACCCGAAGTCTCGCTGGTGGCCATCCTCGATGCCGATAAAGAGGGTTTTTTGCGCTCCGACCGCTCGCTTACTCAAACTGCAGGAAGAGCGGCGAGAAACGTGGACGGCCTCGTGATCATGTACGCTGATAAAATTACAGGTAGCATGCAGCGCACCATGGACGAAACCAACCGCAGGCGCGAATTGCAGATCAGCCATAATACCGAGCATGGTATCACGCCACAGCAAATTGTAAAATCTACCGAAGGTATGATGACACACGGCAAGAAGGCGGCTGCTGCGGCGGGTTACAGTGGTAACGAAGAGCCTGTTTCGGTTGCTGCCGATCCCGTGGTGCAGTACATGAGTAAAGAGCAGCTTGAAAAAACCATGACCCAAACGCGCAAGGCCATGGAGAAGGCGGCGAAAGCGCTTGATTTTATGGAAGCTGCACGACTTCGTGACGAGCTTTTTGCACTGGAGGAAATCGCGAAGTCGAAATAGGACTTCAAGGTTGTGCCTACATTCTCTATTTTGCGGCCTGAATCTTGCCTAAATTTGAAAAAACACCATGAAAACGAAATTCGTACTGATAGTTTCTTTGGCTCTCGCCCTTTCGGCAGCAATGGGTTGCGGAAAAAAGAAAGCCATGGCCAACCCCAACGAGGAAACTGCAGAGGTTACTATGCCTGCTCCTGAAATTGAAAAGCTTGTAATTGATGAGAATTTCTTGCCGCCACGCGACAATGGGCGTTTTGAGGTGGAATCCATGAAGATGGAAGATCATTTGCTGAAGCTAAGAGTAGCATACAGCGGCGGCTGTGAGGAGCACTTTTTCAACCTGTTTTCCAATGGTATGTACGCCAAAAGTTATCCGCCTCAACTCACGCTTTTCCTTGAGCACATCGACAACAACGACCGGTGCCGCGCGTGGATCGTGAAAGAGCTGGTTTTCGACATCTCAGATGCTGAGTATCCGGGAACCAATGAGGTGGTGATTCGCCTGAATAACACCGATAAAACTGCAAGATTCAAATACTAGAAATCACATCATTTATGAAGAAATTTACACTACTGTTTGCACTGGGTCTTTTATTTTCGCTTTCCGCTTGGGCGCAGGTCAGCTATGGTGGTGAGCCCATTGCATGGGAGACCCCGGAATTATTGGAGCCAGCCCCTTTTATCGAAATGGAGCGCATTGACCTCGAAACATACCTTGCCGAGGATGCCATCAACGATCAGTACAAAGACATTCCCTATCGCTTTGGGGTGAACCTCGATGTGCAAATCCCCATGGAAGCAGGTCATACGCAGTACCTGCCCGACGGAACCAAAGTATGGCGCTTGGGAATCAGCAGTCCCGGTGCTACCAGTATCAACATGGTTTTGGGTCAGTTTCAGGTGCCTGAACGGGCCGCACTTTTTGTGTACGACGAGGAGATGACCCACTTCATCGGCTCGTTTGATCACCGCAGTCATCAACCCCACGGTGGTTTGGCGCTTTCTCTCATTCAGTCGGATCGCGTCATTCTGGAGTACATCGAATCACCCAAAGTAGCTGGACAAGGCCGTATCTCCATTGAGCAGGTTACGCATGGCTATCGCGGCATTTTGCACAAATTTGAGGAAAATGCCCGCGGCCCTTTCGGTAACAGTGGCTCGTGCAACATTAATGTGGTTTGCCCTCCGGGACAGGGCTGGGAAGACCAGATTCGCTCTGTGGCACTCATTGTTTCCAATGGAAATGCGGTTTGTACAGGAAGCCTCGTCAATAATACCGCCAACGACGGTACGCCTTATTTCCTCACAGCCAATCACTGTCTAGGAGGAAATGTAAACAACTGGGTATTTTATTTTAACCATCAATCACCTACCTGTCAGGGAAACAACGGCCCCACCAATCAAAGCGTGTCGGGTGCGCAATTGCGGGCCAACAGCGCGGGGTCAGATATGGCTTTGCTTGAGTTGAACCAAGCTCCACCAGAAAGCTTTGACGTGTACTTTAACGGGTGGGACAGGACAGGAACCATCCCCAACGGACAAACCTGTATTCATCATCCGGCCGGAGATGTAAAGAAGATTTCTCACGATCACGACCCTGCTACCCAAACCGTGAATGCAGGTTCACAAAACTGGTACATTGGCGAGTGGGAAGAAGGAACTACTGAACCTGGCTCAAGTGGCTCTCCGCTTTTTGACCAAAACGGACGTGTGATTGGCCAGTTATACGGAGGTATAGCCTCTTGTACCGTGATTAGCTATGATTACTACGGGCGTTTTGATGTTTCGTGGGACGGGAGCAGCGCTTCCAACCGATTGCGCGACTGGCTCGACCCGCTGGGAACCAACCCGCCGGTGCTCGATGGCCTTGGAGGAGCACCGCTGGTGGCTCATGATGCTGCTGTATTGAGCATTTCCGGAATAGAAGATGTGTACTGTGCGGAATCAAATGTCAACGCTCAGGTAACCATTCGCAACAATGGTGCAGAGAACCTTACTTCGGTTCAGATTACAGCCACCCTTAATGGTAATGAAGTCTTGAGCCAAAACTGGTCGGGTAACCTTTCAACAGGGCAAACGGCTGTAATCAATGTTCCGCAAATGACCGCGCAGGATGGTGACAACCAGTTTCAGGTAGTGCTGGCTAATCCCAACGGACAGCCCGATGGAAATCCTGCCAACAATACTGGCAACCGTAATTTTACCGCCTTTGTAAATGCCGTGGAATATCAGTTGGACATTGTTCTGGATGATTACGGCTCCGAAACCACCTGGGAGATTGCAGATGAAAATGGCAACGTGCTTTATTCCGGTGGGCCTTATGCAGGTGGTGGCGGCTGGGGAAGCGACGGCACCGACGGCCAGCTTGAGCAGTATGAACTATGCCTTGGAAACGGCTGCTACACCTTTACCATTTTTGATTCCTTTGGTGATGGTATTTGCTGTGATTATGGAAATGGAAGCTATGAGCTCATAGACAATGAGGGTAATTCATTTGCCACCGGAGGCGATTTTGGTTCAGAGGAATCGGTGAACTTTTGTATCGAAAGTGTGTCTGTACCTGAGTTAAACATCTCTGATGTAAATCTCTTTCCAAACCCTTCCAGCACCTCATTTGTGATTGAACTCACAGGAAAGGAGAACGCAGTGTTTAACTGGGTGATGCTCGACGTAGCAGGACGTCGGGTGGCTGACGGAACCATGCAGGGTGGCATGAGCCGACAGGAGGTTCAGGTGGCCCACCTGCCCGCCGGTCTGTACTTTGTTCAGCTTCACGGTGAAGCGGGTGTGATATCGAAAAGAATCATCGTAGCCCGTTAGGCCCTTTGCAAGTTTTACTCAAGGTCAACCGAACGCTGTACTGGCAGGTAGGTTGCAGTAATGCGCCCTCCCGAGGTTGTGCGCTCTTGCAAGGATGTGCGCAAGCGTCGTTCCATTCTGAGTTGAGCAAAACCCGGTGTCCATTGAGCGAGGTCACCCGCCGGAATTACCACTGACAACTCGTGGGTGTTGTTTACGGTGTAGGTTTTGGATCCTGCTCCATCAATGTTCACCCTGAGTTGCACGCGCTCGTCCTCTATGAGGGGTTCACCTTCCCAGAAAAGCTCGTAGACAGAGATGGTTTCAATGGGAAAAAGCTCGTTGGGGAAATCTATCCAAGGCATGGTGATTTCATTGTTGTACACCTTGCCGTCTGCGTCAATCCAGGTAAATACACCCACAGGAATCAGTCCCGGAATTTCGAGCTGATAGTCGGTGACGTTGGTGAGAGGCTGAATAAACTCTTGCAACAGTTGGTCATTAAAACGCACGTGGCTGGTGCCTGATAGCTTTAGCTGCCGGCCTGCTGCTGTAAGATGCCGGAAGTTGGCTTTCACTTTGGTAATATCCTCTGACTGGTCATAACTCACTTCGTAGTTGGCCCAGATAAGGTTCTGTGCAATTTCTTCTGATTCTCTCGGTTTTTGACACCCGGAAACAGATGTGAGGACAAGTAAAATCAATGTGGCACGGCTGAATGCAATTCGCGTCATGTGTGTAATTGTTGGATGGTGGAGTCGGAAAAGTACGAACTCTATGCCAAAATGTGTAAAGAGCAACCATCACAATGCATGATGTACTGTTCGCTACGGTTTCACTTCGCGCCGCATGGCCTTCTTCTCGGCCGGAGTGGGTTCGCGTTGCCAATCTTCGTTATACGGCAACCAATGTGAAGATTGTGACGCTTCTTCCAACGATATTTTGCCATCCATATAGTTGGCAATGAGTTTTCCGGCAGGATGCTTTGCGTCCTGAAGAAGCAACAGGGCAGCGTTGGCCGCAGCCCGCACAGCGATGGGTACACCGCCACCCAGTTCAGCCCAATGCCCTCCCAGAATGAGGTTCTTCACGGGCGTCCGGTAATGCGCAATTCCCGCTTTGTAATTCTCCTTGCCGGGTCGTGCGCCCATCATGCTGCCATCGCGGTTTTGGGTATAGCGCCAATGGGTGATGGGCGTAGCGATGTCGCAGTATTCAATGTGGCTTCTCAGGCCTGGGGCCAGCCGCTTTTCAATCCGCTCAAGGAGAATATCTGCGTATTCCTGTTTGTGCAACTTGTAGGCCTCACCGCGAATAAACTCGCCGTTGTTGGATCGCTCGGTGTGCCAGTAATCGTCTTGTTGAAAGTACGCAGGTACATACACCGTCAAGGTGCCTTTGCCGGCCGGTGCCAAAGAGGGGTCTCTCAATGAAGGCGCCAAAAGACTGATATCACTGGTATGCGGATTTCCATTTGCATGTTCATCCCGCGAAATACCAGTCTCTGCCAGATACACCATTTCTTCACCAAAACCGAGTTCTTCTACAGGGCAGTCAAGAGCAATAGATAGCGTAACGGACGAACTGTAAAGCCTGGCCTGGTTCAGTTTGTGCTTCATTTTTTCGGGCACTACTTCTTTGGGCAACATCTTCTCGTACAGCGCCTGAACATCACATGCAGCCAATACATAGTCGCTTTTCACCTCATACATCTTTCCTCGGTGCTCAAAACTACAGCCTGTTGCCATATTGTTTTTCAGAGAAATGCGCCGTACCTGCGCTTTAAACTGAACATCGTTGCCAAAAGAATCCATCACATGACACAGCCATTCCGGAAGTACCTGGCTCCCACCTTCGGGAGGTAGTTGGTAGTCTGCGTGGTAAGCCCAGCCAATGGGCACCAGGCAGCTCAGAATATCCATTTCCGAACAAAACAAATCTAGCAAATCAGGATCGCTGAAATACCGCTTGAGTCCCTTGACTACGCCCTCAGGTCCGTTGAAACGAATGTGGGGAATAAAGGGCAGCGCAAATTTGAGTTTTTTAAGCATAAACAAGCCGTACTCCAGACCACGCATACTCTCGTCTGTGCGCGAGGTATATCCGAGCATCGCAAACGAACTACCCAACTTGTATGCGTGATGGAAAAAGCGCTCAATCCCTTTGCGCTCATGTGGAAAGTCGCGGATGAGTTCCGTTTTCATCTCATCCGGATGGTCTGTGAGCAGATAATTATGCTTGTCGGTAATGTATCGCTTGATGAGGCGTTGTTGTTTGGCCCTGGGGTGATCTTTTCCTATCAGATCAAAAACGCGGGTTACGAGCCCTTGAGGCCCCATCTGATTCAGCCAGTGAATCGCGCTGTCAAAGCGAAAATCCTTGCGCCTGAAACCGGCCAGATATCCTCCGGGACGAGCATCTGACTCTAGCACCAACACCGACAATCCTGCCCGCGAAAGCATAGCAGCCGAGGTCAAACCACTCACACCTGCACCAATCACAATGGCGTCGTATTGTGAACGAAGTCCGAGCGCTTCGGGGCTTTGAGCGTTTGTGGTATTATTCTGGGTCATTCCGGCCGAAAGGTAACACATGTAATCATGCTTAGGTTCGGTGAGATGCGATATTTCATGCGTCTCTGCAAAGCGCGGCTATCTTTGCAAATCCCATGCAGCTTCTACCCACACGTCAAGCAACACTCCTCGCTCTTCTGTCGGGCTTGTTGTGGGTTTTTGCATGGCCGGGCACAGGGGCTATGTGGCCGCTCGGGTTGGTAGCTTTCGTGCCGTTGATGCAAATTGCCCTCTGGGTGCAAAACGGAGAGTTATCCCTGCGTGAGGGCGTTTCAAAATCTATTATTACATGGGTTATATGGAACGCGGGAACACTTTACTTTTTAGCCGGAATTGAGCAAAGCTGGAGTACCAGGCTGATTTCGTATGCTACGCCTGTACTGATCAACACATTTTTGATGTCTGTGTGCACAGCCCTGAGCTGGTTTGTGCTTAAGCATTGGAGCAGAGCGTTGGGTTGGATTTTGTGGCCTGTTTTATGGCTCGCAATGGAGTGGTTGCAGCACCACGGCAGCCTTGCTTTTCCCTGGCTTGCTTTGGGAAATGCCATGGCCGAGCACACACAATGGGTGCAGTGGTACTCCTTGACCGGTGTGGCCGGAGGCACGCTATGGATATGGCTGGTGAATTTTGCCTTTTTCTTTTTCATGCAGACCGTTATAACCTCGTCCGGAAACAGACGCTGGTTGGTAGCGGGTTTACCGGTAGGGCTGATTTTGCTGCCAATGTTGGTAAGTCAGCTCATTTACCGAAGTTTCCAGCTGCCCAAGCCGTGGATGAGCGCTGTGATCATTCAGCCCTGCCTGAGTTTGGAGGACGAGAAGTTTAACCGGGATGAGCAACTCTCATTGCTGCAAAAGATGCTGAATGATGCTGCAATTGCTGGAAAGAGTGACCTCGTGGTTTTGCCCGAAACGGCAATTTTCGACCCCGGCAGAATGCATGGAAACGAAAACACATTGCGCTTTTCGGGTATCTGGCATCACGACACCGATAACTCGGAATTGCTCCATGAAGCGCGCAGTTGGCTGAAAGAACACGGCTCGGGGACGCTGATTTCAGGAGCTTTTACAAGCCGATTCTTTGCAAAAGGTGAGGAGGCTCCGGTGTATGCAGTGCCCGTTCCCGGTTTAGCAGGGGCAAAAGTGTTGCATTTCAATTCGGTGGTTGTGCTGGATTCGCTCCAAACCACTTTGCGACACAAAACCATGTTGGTGGCCGGTGTTGAGCAGATACCTCTGGCCGATGTTTTTCCCTGGATGAACCAACTTGCCCTCGATCTGGGTGGATATGCAGGATCATTGGGAAATGAGCCCCCGCAAACGATTCGCCTGTCCGGTGGAATCGAGGCAGCAGTAATGATTTGTTACGATTCGGCCTTTGGATGGTTAAGTCAGGAAGTCGTAAAGAACGGAGCCGAAGCCTTGGTAGTAGTAACCAATGACGCATGGTGGGGCGATACCCCCGGATATAAACAGCTCTTTTCAATGGCCAGGCTCCGCGCTCTTGAAACCCGGCGCCCGCTAGTCAGGGCCGCAAACAACGGCATTTCGGCGTACATCAATGCCAAAGGTGAGGTAGAACATCAACTTCCATGGAACATGAAAAGCGTGTTGCGTATTGATTTCGCACCCATGCAAATGATAACCATGTATGTGCGCTACGGTGATGTGATTTACCGGATATCTGCATGGCTGGTGCCCATCTTACTGGTTTTGGCGGTTGTAAGAGCGAAGTTGGGTAGCCGATACATTTAGTAACTTCGCAGCCGCATATAAAAACGTTTATCATGGAGCAATTTGATGTGACCATTATTGGTTCGGGCCCCGGGGGCTACGTGGCCGCCATTCGCTGCGCCCAGTTGGGTATGAAAACAGCCATTATTGAGAAGTACAACACCCTGGGCGGTACCTGCCTCAACGTGGGTTGTATCCCGTCCAAGGCATTGCTGGATTCTTCTGAGCACTTTTTCAATGCGGTACACAACTTTAAAACGCACGGTATTGATGTGAGTGCCCCCAAAGTGAACATTGAGCAGATGATTAAGCGCAAAGCAGATGTGGTTGCTCAAAACGTATCGGGGATTGATTACCTGATGAAGAAAAACAAGATCACTGTATTTACCGGTGTTGGCTCATTCAAAGATGCTGAAACCATTTCTATCAGCCCTGCAAAAGGCAAGTCGCAGGAAGTCAAGACGAAATACACTATCATCGCCACGGGCTCAAAGCCTAACTATTTTCCGGGAATGGAGCCTGATAAAAAGCGCATCATTACCAGTACCGAGGCCCTTGAGCTGAAGGAAGTTCCCAAACACTTGATTGTGATTGGCGGCGGCGTGATTGGTTTGGAGCTGGGTAGTGTGTACGCTCGCCTTGGCTCAGAAGTAACTGTGGTTGAATACACCGATAGCCTGATTCCTACCATGGACCGCGACTTGGGCAAAGAGTTGATGAAAGTGCTTAAGAAAGAAGGTGTGAAGTTTAACTTTAAGCACCAGGTTAAAAATGTAAGTGTTCGCGGTAAAACGGTTACTGTTAAGGCCGACGATGCCAAAGGAGAGTCGGTTGAGTTTAAAGGTGATTATTGCCTGGTGTCGGTAGGGCGAAAGCCATACACGGCGGGCTTGGGTGGTGAGAACATCGGACTTAAAATGGATGATCGCGGCAGAATAGAGGTTGACGACCACCTCCGCACCAATGTGAAGAACGTTTTCGCGATTGGCGACGTGGTTCGTGGGGCGATGTTGGCCCACAAAGCAGAGGAGGAGGGTATTTTTGTTGCAGAAGTAATTGCAGGCCAAAAACCGCATATTGATTACAATCTCATACCCAATGTAGTGTACACCTGGCCTGAGGTTGCGGGTGTGGGGCAAACCGAAGAACAATTAAAGGAAGCCGGTGTTAATTACAAAGTCGGAAAGTTTCCGGTTAAGGCTCTAGGCCGCGCACGTGCTAGCATGGATACAGATGGATTTTTCAAAATACTGGCCGATGAAGCTACCGATGAGGTGCTCGGCGTGCATATGATAGGTCCGCGAGCAGCTGATATCATTGCAGAGGCTGTAGTTGCCATGGAGTATCGGGCTACCGCCGAAGATATTGCCCGCATGAGCCACGCGCATCCCACCTACACCGAAGGAATGAAAGAAGCGGCATTAATGGCAACGGATAATCGACCCATTCACCTGTAAGTTTAAAAGAAGTTGGCCAAAAAACCTCCACACACAACGGGCGTTCTGCTCATCAATCTCGGAACACCCGATTCCCCAAAGGTATCCGACGTACGTCGATATCTCACGCAGTTTCTCAACGACCCACGTGTGATTGACATACCGTGGTTACCTCGTTTTTTGCTCGTTAATGGAATTATCGTTCCATTTCGGGCGCCAAAATCTGCCAAGGTTTATCGTGAATTGTGGGAGCGCTCCAATGGAGAATCTCCGCTGCTTACGCATGGGTACGAGCTGCTGAGAAAGTTGCAGGCGGGTTACCCCGAAGATAAACTGCGATTTCACTTTGCCATGCGCTACGGCAATCCATCCATGCCCGATGTGTTGGCCGAAATGTACAAGCTGCGCTACGATAAGATCATAGTGGTGCCGCTTTACCCACATTACGCGTCGGCAACCACGGGCAGTACAGTCGAAGAGCTTTTTCGCATCATGAAAAAGTGGTACGTAATCCCTGAGATTGAGATCATCGGCCAGTTTTATCATCATGACGCGTACATCCAGTCGTTTGTGAAAAATGCCCAAAAGTTTGACCTCAAGTCTTACGACCACTTCTTGTTTTCCTACCACGGTTTGCCCGAGCGTCAGGTTGACAAGGTGTATGATGAAGGCCTTTGCCGGGATAAAGATTGTGAGAACCGCATCACCGACGAGAATAAGTTATGCTACAAAGCAACCTGCTTTGATACCACCCGCAGACTGGTGGAGGCGCTGAACCTTCCCGAGGATAAGGTGACCACTGCTTTTCAATCGCGTTTGGACAAGAAATGGATTCGTCCGTTTTCAGACGACGTGGTTGAAGAGCTCGCAAAGAATGGCGCAAAGCGCATATTAGTGTTCTCTCCTGCTTTTGTTGCAGACTGCCTCGAAACCATCATTGAGATTGAGGACGAATACCTCGAAATTTTTGAGGAACACGGTGGCAAAGAGCTTCACATGGTGCCAAGCCTTAACGCTGAAGATTACTGGGTAGATGGTCTGAAAGATATCATTGGTTTGGACAAGTAGTACTCCTCCATAGTCAAAAACAAAAAGGCCGCTTTTAGCGGCCTTTTTGTTAAACTCAAAACCATGAAAAATCAATTGAGAGCCACTTTCCGGGTAAGAAGGTGGTTGTCGTTTACAAGCTGAATAATATATACACCCATGGCCAATCTGTTTCGATTGATGACGATGTCGTTCATTCCAGAACGAACGGGCACTCTTTGTTGTCCCATCATCACCTGGCCATTCATGCTTAACACATAGAGATCAAAATCTTCATTGATGGATGAAGAAACCCGCAGGGTGAGCTCCTGGGAGTTGAAGTTGTTTAGTACTGTAACAATGTCGAGTTCAAAGTCGCTGCAATTTCCTGAAACTGGCCCGTAAACTTTATGGGTTCCGTTGTAGTCGAATTGAGTAAGGCGGTAGTAAGTGTCGCCTTCATAAACGCTGTGATCGCTTACTTCATAATCCAGGCGCACGCTGCTGTTTCCTGCTCCTTCCACATCTTTTACCCATTCCCAGTTGAGCGCATCTCTGGAGCGCTCCAGCATAAAAAAGTCGTTGTTTAACTCTGTGGCTGTAGACCACTGAACCCGCATGACACCATTTTCACACACGGCATTGAAAGAGAGTAATTCTACAGGAAGAGGCATTTCACGGCTAACCAGGGTCCAGGCGCGGAAAAAGTCAGCCGCAGGAGCTGGAATGCCGGTTACAACATTTGTGCTCGTATTTGCAGTTCCCTCAGGTAGATAATCGCCCCATACGTCCTCGTCGGAATTGTAACGCTGTCCGCCAAGAAGTGACTCTACAATTGTATTACCAATAGCTGTGTGCTCTTCATCGGCATATCCAATACTTAAGGTTGCCGACGGTCTGTTGGTGTAACCCATTCCGTCAAGAATGTAATATCTGTCAATCACGTAGGGAGAGTTGTTCACGAGTCCGGTGGCGATATCAACAGTGTGATTCACCGGAGTGGGGCGGTTTACAAAGCTGTCCCAGTTGGCCCCGCCAAGCCCTCCGTAGGTTGAGAAAAGAAAGTGCTGCGCGGTTCCTCCGCTTCCTGCACTGCTGATATCAACGGTTACAGGAATCTTATCATCATTTGCCGTGGTAAAAGGTATTACGTAAGATCCGGTTTGGTTGGCAATGTTCCACTTCACATAGTTAAACTCATCCTCGGAAACAATATTTCCTTGTGCAGGATTGGTGATTGCATTGGCGTTGCCGTTACCGATTACGAGGTAGGCGTTGTCGTTGATGACTATATACGGATCATTTTGAAATACGATTCTAGCCTGAGAAAAAGCACCTTGTGCGCAGAGAATCAGTGACAAAAATACCAGAAAATAGAATTTCTTCATGGTGCCTGATTGGTTAATAATCAAAGGTACGGATTCTACCCGAAACTGCCCAATGAAATAGGTGAGCTTTTTATCCACAGTCGCCTTAACTTTGTAGCATGCGACGAGCCGTAGCTATTGAACTGGCAGAATCAGTCCTCAAAGGATTAACGAAAAAATTTCCTCAAGTTGCCTTGTTGAGGTCCAACAATTCGACGGGTCGGAACATTGTGGCGCTCGGTTGCCTCGATGAGCTGATTATTTGCGCAGCAGATAAGCACAATCCTATTGCTGCGCTGGCCGAATTTCACCAGAAGCATGAGGACTGGATTTTCGGGTACCTGACTTATGAAGTCAAGGATAGTCTGGAAAATCTTTCCTCTGCCAATCTCGACCAACAACAGTGGCCTTTGCTTCGCTTCTTCAGGCCTGAATGGATAGTAGCGTGGAAGGACCGCGAAACCACGCTATACCTGTTGCCCGATCAAAAACCGGATGATTTCTTCGAATTAATAGGAGAAGGCTCGAACGAGAATACTGATGCCATACCCATTCCTGTTCTTCAGCCTGCGTTAAGTCGCGAAGACTACCTGAAAGCGGTTAATCGTGTGAAAGAGCACATTCAGCAGGGCGATGTGTACGAATTGAACTATACTTTTCCGCTTGAAGCCCGGGTACCCGCACTGGATACATTTGAGCTTTACAAACGAGTAAACAATGCAACACGAGCCCCATTTTCGGTGTATTATCACGACCAACATCACTCATTGATTTGTGGAAGTCCGGAGCGTTACCTTCGGAAAACGGGCAAAGAACTCATTTCGCAGCCCATTAAGGGAACCATGCGTCGGGGAAGCCCCGGAGAGGATGATCTTCTCAAAGAAATGCTTCGCAACGACCCCAAAGAACGCGCTGAAAACATCATGATTACCGATTTGGTGCGCAATGATCTGTCGCGTGTGGCAGCACCGAAATCGGTCGTAGTGGATGAGCTGTGCGAGATTTATACTTTTCACACTGTGCATCAGATGATTTCCACCATTCGGGCTGAATTGGCCGAAGATTGTTCAGGGTGGGATGCCTTGCGGACTTCGTTTCCCATGGGAAGCATGACCGGCGCTCCCAAAATCAGAGCCATGGAGTTGATTGAAGAACTTGAAGTACGTCGCAGAGGATTGTATTCCGGTGCCTTCGGTCTGGTTTTTCCCAACGGCGATTTTGATTTCAACGTGGTAATCAGAAGCTTGCTGTACAGCCGTGAAAATGGCATGCTCGCCTTGCACACAGGTAGCGCCATTACTGCTGCATCTGTACCAGAGCAGGAATACGACGAATGCATGCTGAAAGCCGAAGCGCTTCTTCGTGCCATAAACAACCCCACCGATGTACCCGCAGTTTCTTGATTTTGTAGAAAAACACAAGCTCTTCTCAGCAAGCAGCAATTTGCTGGTTGCGGCAAGTGGCGGTCTCGATTCAATGGTACTGCTGCATTTGCTGCAAAAAATGAACGCTACTTTTGAAGTTGCACACATGAATTACGGATTGCGGGGTAACGAGAGTGATGCCGACGAAAAACTGGTGCGTAATTGGTGCGAAGCCAACAATCGGGTGTTGCACGTAAAACGAACCGATCCGGCCGAGCTTAGTTCCGTTCAAACCGATGCACGAAAGCTGCGCTATGCATGGTTCCGGGAGTTGATGGAGCGACACTCTCTTTCGCTTCTGGCAACGGCTCACCATGCCAACGACAACCTTGAAACCCTGTTTACCAATCTGCTTCGCGGCGCAGGAGCCCACGGATGGTCGGGTATTCCGCTCAATGAAAACCAAACTGTGCGCCCACTTCTGTTTGCAACCCGCGCCCAGTTAGAGGAGTACGCTGTTTCGGAAGCCATTCATTGGCGCGCGGATGAAAGTAACTCGCAGGATACCTATTTACGCAATCGCATCCGGCATCATCTCGTGCCGGTGCTGGAGGAACTTCACCCACAGGCTGTGAAGCGCGTTTCGGCAAATCAACTTCTGTTGCGAGAAGATCTTGCACTTTTGGAAACACTGATTTGGCAATTGAACCCCGATGCCATCCGACGCGAAGAAGAGGTGTTGCACATTGACACAAACGCCCTTCGGCCCGAAAGTAAACGAAGCGCTGTGCTCTTTGCCTTGCTTCGCCCTTTAGGGTTTTCGCATGAGCAATGCGAAGCCATGTTGAAAATCACCGAAAGCGGAAAACAAATTGCCACAAATGATTACACAGCCTGGTTCAATCGCGGGGTGTGGCAGGTTGTGTCCGCACCGCAGCTACAAAGTATGGAAGCAGTGTGGATAGCCGCCGACACTATCTCCCTGGAGCGTCCGCTTCATCTTACCATTCGAGAAGTGTCCGCGGAGGGGTTTCAGCCTTTGCCAAATCCCGACATTGCAGCCCTTGATGCAGGAAAACTTAACTTTCCCTTACAAGTTCGTCTCTGGCGGTACGGTGACCGAATGACACCTCTGGGAATGAAAGGCTCTCGCCTGGTAAGCGACATATTGATTGACGAAAAAGTTCCTCAGCACAGAAAACGCCACATTTTTGTTCTGGAGTCGAAGGGTGAAATCGCATGGCTGGTGGGCCTGCGTATCTCCGAACGATTTAAAATCACCCCAAACACACAGCGGGTATTGCTGTTTACATTGCTGTGAAGAGAGTTGTAAATAGGGGAGCTGCGCTTAATTTTTACCTCTTTTTAGGAGCGCTTTTTATTGCTGCACTGGTTGGCGGAAACCTGATGTTTCAGAAGTTCTTCTATTGGACGCCATTGGGTTTTCTTGGGCCTTTGAGCTCACAAGGCTCGTGGTTGAATAGCCTCACCGAATTCACCTTCGAAATCAGCGTGGGAATCATACCCTACCCGGTAACTTTTCTGGTTACCGACCTTATTTCTGAAATCTACGGCCGCAAGCGCGCCAACCGGGTGGTGATGGCCGGATTGTTTGCCACACTGTTTGTATTGCTTATGGTAACCCTGAGCAATGTAGCGCCTGCTACCGAGTGGTCGCCTGTTGATGACGAGCGATTCCAGCAGGTATTTGGATTGACAGGAGTGGCCGTTACGGCCTCAATGGTTGCTTATCTTTTGGCGCAATTCATTGATATACGCATTTTTCACTTCTGGAAACGCTTAACCAACGGTAAGCACCTGTGGCTTCGCAATAACGGTTCTACCATGGTAAGTCAGTTTGTGGATACAGCGGCGGTGGTGGGCTTGCTGTGTCTCTTTGGTGCCATTGACTGGGTGCGGTTTTGGCCATTGGTATTCAATGGTTTTTTGTTCAAGGTGATGGTAGCCTTTATTGATACCCCCTTTTTCTACGGCACTTCGTGGCTGGCGCGGCGATACTTTGGCTTGAAACTGGGTGAGGAGATAGATTTAACAGCCTGACCTCTCAGAAAGAATTGTAAGAATACAACTTTAACCCCCCTTTGAAATCCATGGCTAAGCCTAAATTCAGTAGCTTTGCCATTCGCTAAATGACCCTATAATGTTATTGAGATTCACAGCGTTTCTTTCCCTTTTGTCCTTGTTTGCAATTGCATGGCCCACTTACATGAATGCCCAGATTTACGATCCGGTGAAGTGGAGTTTTTCTGTGGATGTGCACGATGGTAAGAGCGCAACACTTGTGCTGCAAGCGGATATACAAAAGGGATGGCACGTATATGCCACCGAGTTGCCCAGTGATGATGGCCCGATTGCCACCTCTTTCGAGTTCGAGCCCTCCGGCGCTTATGCCTTAGACGGTAAGATTCAGGAACCAAAGTTCATTACCAAGTTCGATCCGAATTTCGACATGGAGCTGAATTTTCATGACAATCAGGCTATTTTCCGCCAGAAGGTAGATCTGCTTTCATCCGGGGCTTTTACCATCAAAGGTATGCTCACTTTTATGACCTGCGATGATGAAAAGTGCCTGCCGCCCGAAGATGTGAATTTCACATTCGAAATTCCTGCAAGAGAATCCTCCACGCAAGGTATGGCTATTCCAGCCAATCAACCTCCTTCGGGTGGAATGCTGGAGCCTGTGAAGTGGGACTTTTCTATTGAAGACGAAGGCAACAATAACTTTGTTTTTGTCGCCAAAGCAACGATTGACGAGCATTGGCACCTTTATTCACAGCACCTTGAAAGTCTGGATGGTCCAATTCCCACCGAGTTCTTGTTCGAACAGCAGCCCGGTTTGGAGTTGGTAGGAGTAGTAGAGGAGCCTACTCCCATAACGGCGTATGATTCTCTGTTTGAAATGATGGTGAGTTATTTCGACAAGGAAGCCGAGTTCCGCCAGAAATTCAGGAACACAGGTGGGCTCACCGCGCTCAAAGGCTCTGTTGGTTTCATGGCTTGCGACGACGAACGCTGCATTTTTCCCGATCCTGAAGAGTTTAACGAGTCGCTTCCCGGAGTTGAACCCGTAGATGCTACGGCAGCCATTACACCCACCCCAACTACACCCGATCGCTCACTGCTCGGAATCTTCATTATTGCATTCTTCGGAGGTTTTGCGGCACTGCTCACGCCTTGCGTATTTCCGATGATTCCTATGACCGTGAGTTTCTTTACCAAACAGAGCAAAACCAGGGCAAAAGGTGTTACCAACGCCATGATTTATGCCCTGAGCATCATCTTTATCTACGTACTGCTCGGGTTTGGCGTAACAGTTATTTTCGGTGCGGATGCGCTCAATGCCATGTCAACCAACGTGTGGTTTAACCTGGCGTTTTTTCTGCTGCTCGTCATTTTTGCCATTTCGTTTTTTGGAGCCTTTGAAATCACACTACCCAGTTCATTCATCAACAAGGTAGATAAGAATGCAGACAGGGGAGGTTTGATAGGAATCTTTTTCATGGCTTTTACGCTGGCACTGGTTTCTTTCTCCTGTACAGGGCCCATTATCGGGACTTTGTTGGTTGAGGCGGCATACGTAGGCGGTAAGTCTGGTCCGCTGGTGGGAATGTTCGGTTTTTCGCTGGCTCTCGCCCTCCCATTCGGACTTTTCGCAGCCTTTCCCGGGTGGCTCAACAGCCTGCCCCAATCAGGTGGTTGGTTGAACTCTGTAAAAGTTGTGCTGGGTTTCCTGGAACTTGCATTGGCCTTTAAATTCCTCTCCAACGCCGACCTCGTAGTGCAGGCCGGCATCATTACGCGAGAGGTTTTCATTTCCATTTGGATTGCCGTTTTTGGTGTAATGGCCCTCTATCTCTTTGGTGCTTTCAGGCTTCCGCACGACAGCCCCGTGGATCGCTTGTCCGTCGGTAGGCTGCTCTTTGGAATCCTCACCGTAACCTTCACCATATACCTGATACCGGGTTTGTGGGGCGCACCGCTTAAAATCATCAGCGGATTTCCGCCCCCCATGTTCTACAGCGAATCACCCGACGGCTTTGGCAGCAGCACTGCAGTGGTGCAGGTAGGAGAGGGCGGAACGCCTGTAAAAAGCGGAAAAGGTTGCCCACACAACCTTCAGTGCTTCAAGGATTACGACGAAGGCCTTGCCTACGCCAAAGAAGTGGGCAAACCGGTCTTACTCGATTTTACTGGGTGGGCCTGCGTGAATTGCCGCAAGATGGAAGAACAGGTGTGGTCGCACCCCGATGTGCTCTCTCGCCTGCGCGAAGACGTGGTGCTGATTTCACTCTACGTGGATGACAAACGAGCCCTTCCTGCCGAAGAGCAAGTTGAGGTGACCATCGGAACGAAAACAAGAACGTTGAAAACCATCGGTAACAAGTGGAGTCATTTCCAGGCAGATCGCTATCAAAGCAACTCGCAGCCTTTGTATGTGTTGATGGACCACGACGAGCAAAACCTTGTAGAGCCCACTGCCTACGACCTGGATGTGCAACGTTACGTGGACTGGCTCGATGCCGGCAAAGCCGCCTTTGAAAAGCGCAACCCTTAATTGTCTGCCCGCGGCATTGCCTATCTTTCGCCGCAGGTAGCAGCCTATGTGCGGAATCGTCGGAATTGTATCTCAAAAACCAGTAAAACATCGGGAGTGGCTCGATGCCGGGCGGGATGGCCTCCAACACCGCGGTCCTGACGATGCCGGAACATGGTGGTCTGAAGATTTAAGGGTCGGATTGGCCCATCGCAGACTTGCCATCATGGACCTGAGCAGCGACGGACATCAACCCATGCATTTTCCGGAAAAGAGACTTACTGTCATCTTCAACGGAGAGATTTACAATTTCCGGGAATTGAGGAAGGAGCTATCGGTTAAAGGTTACAGTTTTCACTCACAAAGTGATACCGAAGTGTTGTTGGCCGCCTTTGACTGTTGGGGCGAAAGCTTCGTATCGCGCCTTAACGGAATGTTTGCCTTCGCGATTTTCGATGATGTTCGCCAAAAGATATTCCTGGCCCGCGACAGGACCGGCGAAAAGCCGCTTTTTTACCGTGCAGCCAATGATGAACTGCGTTTCGCATCTGAACTCAAGGCTCTCCTTGCCGATCCGCTAGTGCCGCGGAGTCTTAATCCGGATGGGCTGGATACCTACCTCGGACTGGGTTTTGCACCAGGCGATTTGTGCATCCTTGAAGGATTCAACAAGCTGCCACCCGCTCACCAACTGAGCTTTGATTTGAAAAGCGGTAACCTCGAAATTAAGCGTTATTGGGACTTCCCGAAATCGAATGCTCAAGTACCGTCTCTTACAAAAGATATGTTGCTTTGCGAGCTGGAAACACTACTCTCGGAAGCCGTTCAGCGGCAGATGGTGGCCGACGTGCCGGTTGGGGTGTTGCTCAGCGGTGGAGTGGATTCAAGTCTTATTGCGGCCATGGCTGTTCGCCACGCCTCTGAAGTGCGCACATTCACCATCGGTTTTCCGGGAGGAAATCGCTACGATGAACGTCCGCACGCAAAGCTGGTGGCCGATTTTCTCGGAACCCGACACCATGAGCTGATGGCCGAACCCACCACGGTAGAACTTTTCCCTGAATTGGCGCGGCAGTTTGACGAACCCATTGTGGATTCAAGCATGATTCCCACCTACCTTGTGAGCAAACTGGTGCGGCAGCATTGTACGGTGGCGCTGGGCGGCGACGGAGGTGATGAGCTTTTCGGTGGCTACCCGCGTTACAATCGCTTGATTCGCATTCAAAAGCAACTTGGCCCTTTGCCCTTGCCACTGAGGAAAATCATCTCAGCCGGGGCTACTCATCTTCTCCCCGCAGGCACCTGGGGGCGTACCTACTTGCAAACGTTGGATGTGAACTGGACCAGCGGTTTGCCGCAGATTGCCACCTACTTCGATACCCAATGGCGGGCAAAATTGCTCAACAGGGCGGGCACAGGAGTTGCCGAACGGCTCTATTCGCAGCGCGTTCCAAACCATCCGGATCTCCTTCAGCGCGCAACACGAATGGATTTTACCCATTTCCTTGCAGAGGACGTGCTGGTAAAAGTAGATCGTGCCAGCATGATGCACGCGCTAGAAGTGCGCGCGCCCATGCTTGATGTCAATCTCCTGGAGTTTGCGTTTGGGCGTTTGCCCGTCAACATGCGCGCAACAGCCACCGGGCGTAAAATCATTCTAAAGGAATTGGCTCAGAAACTTCTGCCCCCGGAGTTCAATACAGTTCGCAAACAAGGATTTTCCATTCCGCTGGATAGCTGGGTGCGCACTGGGGCTTTCAGAAAAAGTTTTGAGGAAGTGCTGCTCGATGAAAGTTGTATGTTTCAGCAAGACGCCGTGAAGCAATTGTTCCGGTTACACGACCGCGGTAAAAGTCACGGAGAGCGTTTGTTTGCGTTGATGCTGTTTGAGTTGTGGCGAAAAGCTTACGGAATCTCCCCTGAATAAATCGTTTTTGGCATTTTTGCCAGGGCCCTTTCAAACAGGGGTAATTTTGTACATTTGGCTCAAACCGTGTGGTATGAACGACCGAATCAAAATGCATTTTGAAGAAGCGCGTCAGGTGCTGGAAAAGGTACTGGCCGATGAAGCATTTTTGGCTTCCGTTGAGCGTGCGGGTGAAGTCATGCGCGATTCTCTCAATCAAGGAGGTAAAATCATTTCCTGCGGAAACGGCGGAAGCATGTGTGATGCCATGCATTTTGCTGAAGAGCTTACCGGTCGTTTTCGCGACGACCGCGCCCCACTTCCTGCTATCGCCATTTCAGATCCGTCGCACCTGAGTTGTGTGGCCAATGATTACGGTTTTGAGCACGTTTTTGCGCGTTTTATTGAGGGTGTGGGAAAAGCAGGTGACGTATTGCTGGCTATCAGCACCAGCGGCAATTCTGCCAACGTGGTTCGCGCAGCAGAAACGGCCAAAAAGTTTGGAATTACCGTGGTTGGGCTTACCGGTCACAGCGGAGGAAAACTGGCCGCTTTATGCGATGTTGAAATTCGCGTGCCGCACATGGCCTGGGCCGATAGAATTCAGGAAATTCACATCAAGGTGATTCACGCTTTGATTGACCATCTGGAACAGAAATCCTAAAGAAAGATGCTGGTAAAGACCTATGGTAGCGCGGTTTACGGGGTTGAAGCCATCACCATCACGGTGGAAACCAATCTAAGTACAGGCGTTAAGTTTTTTCTGGTGGGCCTGCCTGATAATGCTGTAAAGGAAAGTGAACAGCGTATTGGGGCTGCCCTCCGAAACAACGGGTTCAAGGTGCCCGGAAAAAAAATTGTCATCAACATGGCTCCGGCCGATATCCGCAAGGAGGGCTCAGCCTACGATCTCACCCTGGCCATGGGTATTCTCGGCGCGTCGGGGCAGGTTTTTGCTGATGATTTGGAAAAGTACATGATTATGGGTGAGCTCTCTCTGGATGGCGGATTACAGCCCATTCGCGGTGCATTGCCCATTGCCATTCAGGCGAGGAAGGAAGGATTCAAAGGCTTCATTCTCCCTAAACAAAACGCCAAGGAAGCCGCTATCGTGAGCGACCTTGAAGTGTATGGAGCTTCCAATATCCGCGAGGTGATTGACTTTTTTAACGGCGAAGGTAATCTGCATCCTGAGGTGGTGGATACGCGCGCGGAGTTTTCAAAGGAAGGCAATATATATGATGTGGACTTCACCGATGTGAAAGGTCAGGAAAATGTGAAGCGTGCGTTGGAGATAGCCGCTGCCGGCGGGCACAATGTCATTTTAATTGGTCCGCCCGGAGTGGGTAAAACCATGCTCGCCAAGCGCATTCCCACTATATTGCCTCCGTTGAGTTTGATGGAGGCCCTGGAAACCACTAAGATTCATTCGGTAGCTGGTTTGATGGACAGCCACAGCGCATTGATTACCACCCGGCCTTTTCGCAATCCGCACCATACGGTGAGCGATGTGGCACTGGTTGGTGGAGGAACCAATCCCAAGCCGGGAGAGATTTCACTTGCGCACAACGGCATTCTTTTTCTGGATGAGCTGCCCGAGTTCAAGCGTGCAGTGCTCGAAGTGTTGCGGCAGCCCATGGAAGACCGCAAGGTGACTATTTCCAGGGCGCGCATCACTGTGGATTACCCGGCCAGCTTTATGCTTGTGGCCTCTATGAACCCCAGTCCCAGTGGCGATTTTTACGACCCCGAAAAAGGCACGGCTGATTCAGAAATGGCGGTTCGCCGTTATCTGAACAAGATTTCAGGCCCACTAATGGATCGCATTGACCTCCATATTGAGGTGAGCCCGGTGCCCTTTGACGAGTTGTCGAACAAAGCGGCAGGAGAGGGCAGCGCATCTATTCGCCAGCGGGTGCGAGTGGCGCGAGAGATTCAAACAGCCCGCTACATGGACTATCCCGGTATTCACAGCAACGCCCAACTTACTCCTAAATTGATGAAGGTGTATTGTGAGGTGGACGAAGCAGGAAATCGTTTGTTAAAAAACGCGGTTGAGCGACTCGGGTTTTCGGCACGATCATATGCCCGTATTCTCAAGGTTGCCCGAACCATTGCCGATCTTGAAGCCTCACATTCCATTCAAAGCAGGCACGTTGCAGAAGCCATCCAGTATCGGTCTCTCGACAGGGAAGGATGGCTTGGCTAATCCGTATTTTTGTAAGGTGAAACAGAATTGCAGCACAAAGTTTAAAGTGGGACGGATTTTTCGTAACCCATCGGCGATTGAAGACGTATCCTCCGGTATATTTTTCAATTGTACCATCATGAGCCGACTGTTGATTGTTGCATTGTTTGTGGGATGTTTGAATGGTTTAACCGCTGTTGCTCAAGACATCAAGAAAGAAGCCGTTCCGGGCATCAGAATCTATCTGGATGCCAGAATGAATGAATGCAAGCGGAAGAACGCCATGTACTTCATGAAAGTGGACCAGGTGGAAGACGGTGAGTTTCTTGCCATGGTGTACTTTATGGATGGAACCCTCAAAATGCAGGGCTTTTATCTGGATCCGGCGCTGGAAACCGCACATGGTGACTTCACTTACTATTATGAAAACGGCAACAAAGAGTCTGAAGGGGCCTTTGACATGGGAGCCAAAATAGGCGTGTGGGAGCGATGGAATGCAAATGGCACAGCTAAAGCAGAGCGTTACTACACCGGTTACAAGTTTGGTGAAAAGCCCGTTTACGACCCCGATGTATATCCGGAATATCCCGGGGGCGACCCCGCCATGCAGGTGTTTCTCCGTGAGAACCTTCAGTACCCCGAGCCTGCGCGAATTAACCGTGTGGAGGGAGATGTCTTCGTGACCTTTGTAGTGAACAAGGTAGGACAGGTTGAGCAGGTTCTGGTGCGCAATTCTCTGGATCCGCATCTCGACAAAGAGGCCATTCGTGTGATTGAAAGCATGCCCCACTGGACTCCCGGTACCAAAGACGGAAATCTGGTAAATACCCAACTGGGGATGCCCATCAAATTTCGTCTTGATGAAGCCGCTACATCAAGGTAGTTTGATTACTTTGATGACGGCCAGCGCATCGGGGCTTTCAACCCTGAGCAAGTAAGTTCCAGCGGGCATACCCTCAAGCGAAATTTCCTGAGAAACACCTTGTGTGCTTCCCCATGTGCGCACGGGCTGTCCGTTGCTGTTAAGGCAGGATATTTGAGTGTTCGGCTGCGTTTCACTCCAACGAAGCGTTATACGGTCGGTAGTAGGGTTTGGAAAAACACTGAGTTGCATGGCTTGCTTCTCATAAACCCTTGTAAAAATATCCGATACGTCAAACCCCATCCTGCAACCCAATGCTGATTGATCCTGATTTGACGCGTGCAAAATGATTTTACCCTCGCCGGGGTGTCCGTTACCTTGTTGCGGCAGGTAAACGGTAAAGTCAAATGCTCCGAACATCACATCGGTTACTCCGTGCGCCAATGTGTCCAGATGAACCGAGTACTCAAAAGGGGGGAATCCGTCGTTGCCAAGGGTTATCTGCGGCACGCGACTGTCGAGAACCAGGTAAGATAGCTGACCGTCGAAATGAGATGCCGGCAATCCGTCAATATCAACAATGCCGCCTTCCAGCCTGATGGTGGTGCCACCTGTTAGCTCATCCAGTTCTGTTCCTGTATTTGGATCTGAAAGGCTGCTTACCTCAATGTAATAATCGGCATATTTGAGCCGCACCATCGGGTCGCCCAACAGATTAATAGAACGGTGGCTCATGATACTCGAGCTGAGACTCGCATTTTTTGCGTTTCTAATTAAATCACCCAATCTCGGATATCCGTCTTCATATTGGGTAAAGAGGTTGTTGTTGAAATGGTTGTTAAAAGTGAAGTTGGAAGATGAGTAACCAAGCCGTGCATTGCTCACGCAGGCAATGGCTCCTCCATCAGGGTTGATCATCAGGCGTTCGCCGCCGGAAACAAACTGGGGCGCATCAAACTTACTGAAGTCACAATTAGCCATGAAGTGAAAAGGAAGCCGTGTGCCGTTTTGCAGCTGCTCAATAGTCGTATCCACAAGTACCTGTTCTGCTGCCCAGTTGCTATGACCGCTGTGGCCTGTATAGTTTACCATAAACTGCCCGGCATTCAGTTGCTTGCTGATTTCCTGGCTGGCTTCGGGGTAGCGATTACCGTTGGGGGTGCTTACCTGTTCATAGGCATCTATGTACACTTTGCTGAGGTGAAGCGCGCAGTTGAGGTTCTCCAGGTTTTCGGCAATGGCCTCCGCCTGCGTCATGTGTATGTTGTTGTCTTCGTCATCGGCCACGATCAATACCTTGTACTGCCAGTTGCCGTTATTTTCGGGTTGGCTGTATGCAATGATTTTATCCACCATGGCCTGGGCCTCTTCTACTGACTTGGCAGGTAATCTGCCTACGCCTGCATCGAGGGATTCCTGAAGCAAATTGGATTTTTGAGGTTGCAACAGCACAAAGTAATCATCAGAACAGTAGGTGGTAATGAGCGCAAAAGATGTCTCTGACTGGAACGTGGGCACGAAACACGAATTCGGGTGAACATGGCCTTTGTAATCAAAAGAAGCGTCGCCAAGCAGACAGAGGTAGCGAGGTCTTTCTTCCGGCGATGGTGCATTGTTGTAAAAGTAGCGCAGATAGTCCTTGATGGCAGTAATGTCTTTTGCGCCTCCGGAAAACTCACGGTAAATTTCATCCGTGGTGGCTACATTGACGCTCAGTTGATTGTGACTTTCGTGAAACGCAGCAAGTTGAAGGGCTTGTGCAAGAAAATCCGGATGGGTTACAATAAAGCCTTCGGCAAAAGGTTGTCCTTTGAGGTTTTGATTGGGCAGAATACCGAGGTAATGAGGGCTCAGCGTGTTGTTGAGGTTGAAGCAGACAAAGCGACGAGCTTCATCATTGATTCGTTGAAATACCATATTACCGTTGTATGACAGGGCAGGGCTGAGCCGAACCGGGGCTGCAAAAGAGGAAATATCCCACACCATGGTTTCAGTATTGCCATTGGCAACGCGGTATTCCAGCACTTCATCACTGGGCGCTGAAGGCGGGGAGCGAAACAGAAACTGTTCCTGGTTGTGTAAGACCAAATGACGTTCTACCTGAAGGGTGATGAAGTTAATCCAGGCCGCGCTGGCGCTGCTAAAAGGATCGAGCGTAACGGATACAGGCGTGAGGGTTCCATTTACTTCAAAGGAAAAAATGTGGCGGGCAGCACGTACATAGTCATTGAGGTAGTTATTGGTAACATTCAGCACCTCAAAGCTGGATTGAGTGCCCGCCGCTTGCACTTCAAACGTGTTGGTGTTACCCATCCCCAACGCCCTGCTGATTACATTTACCTCGCACAGACCTTGAGAACCGGCAACGGCTCCCGGAATTTGGAATACAAAATCGTGCGTTAGGACATCGTAAAAATTTTCTCCGAACCATTTCTTTCCGGAACTGAATAGGTTCCGCAGGTAGGTTTTGTGCAGAAAAGGTTCAGGGCTTTGATTGATCACGTGTTCAGTGATGACCATTTGGCCGGGAGCCTGTGTGACCCGTAAACCGTATCCATGGTCAGTAGTCAGGAAGAAATGTACCTCATCGTCGTAAAGGTTTGTGCTGTGACGGTATATACCATCAGCTCCGTGGTAAGTCCATGTGGTCTGATCAGATCCGTAAAAAAGTAAATAGTCCCCGGGTTCAAAATGACCATCGCCCCCATCTCCCACATATATCGCTACTTCCCTGAGGTCTGAAGGGCGCGGAACCCAGTTTTGCTCGGGGAGCATTCCGGGGCCGTGGCTAAACAAGCGCAAATATTCTGAGGCTATCGGAGCGCTCAATACACCCAAACCTTCAAGGTCTTCGAAGGTTAACTTGTACACCCCGTCACTGGATGTTGTGAAGTGATGCCAGTTGCCCGAACTCAGGAGCGATGACTGGCCGCATAATTTCAGCACTCCAAAGCAGAGAATGAAAGCAAGCAGCAGCGTTGAGTGTCTGTTTAGCATGTGAGCAAAATTAACCAATTCGGAGGTTTGATTAAACCGGAGTGGAAGCGGTTTGTAGCCTAATTTTGCTGAAAATACAAGGCCTAAAAAGCAAGTCAAATACGGTTTTACTTTTAGAAAGAGGTAGATGGATAAAAAGGAGTTGTTGGATGAAAAGGCACCAGCGCCTCAACTGTTCTATTGGCAAACTTCAATTAACTTTGAACCATGAGCACAGGTAAACGCATTCTGCTTGTTGAGGACGACCCGGTACTGCACGCCAATATTTGTGATGCTCTGAAGGCTGAATCGCTTGATGTTATATCGGTATATGATGGCCAGATTGCGGAAAAAATGCTGCAAAGAGATTCGTTTCATTGTGTTATCTTGGACATTAACCTGCCCGGTAAAAATGGTCTTGAGCTTTGTCGCGACCTTCGGCAACGCGATAAAAAAACATTGGTTTTAATGCTTACAGCCTTTGGCGAACTGGATGATAAAGTATCAGGTTATGAGGCAGGAGCAGATGACTATTTAACCAAGCCATTTTACATGCGCGAACTTGTGCTCAAGTTGCAGGCGCTGCTTAAACGCAGTGACGAAGACAACCCTGCACGGAGTCAGGAGCAAATTGTTGTGGGCGATTTAACAATCACTCCTTCTACTGCTGAAGTTAGTAGGCAGGGCAAGGAAATTTCGCTTACCCCAAGAGAATATCAGATTTTATTGAAGCTCACGGAAAGACCGGGTGAGTTGGTGTCAAAAAAAGAGCTGATTCAAAAAATTTGGGGTCGCTCTATCGACATCAATACCAATACTGTGGAAGTGTATATTAATTTCCTGCGAAACAAAGTAGATAAGCCTTTTGGACGGTCCTCCATCAAGACCAAAGTTGGCTACGGCTATTATTTTGAGGTGCAATGAGCATTCAACGCAAGATTTTGCTCTACTTTTCGGTCACAGCCATTGGCCTTAGCGCCCTGTCGCTTTCATTTATCTACACCTTGTTTTACGAGTTTCGGGAAGAGGAATTTCAACAGCGTCAAAAAGCCCAGGTTACCAACACGGTGCAGTACCTAAGCACCGTTGAGCAGATGGAAAGTGATATCCTCAGAGCCATCGACAAGATCAGTATTGAGCGCATATATGACGAAAAAACTCTTCTCTTCAACAGCCAGAGGGAACTCATCTATGAGAGTTTGGATGATACGTCCATCCCTTACTTTGCCGACATTTTGACCGCACTTTCGGCAGAGACACCCTGGATAGAGCAAAAAGATGGCTTGTACGATGTGATCGGGATGTATCTGGTGGTAGGAGGAGAAAGCTACTACGGTATCAGCAAAGCTTACGATGAGTTTGGCTACTCCAAGCTCAACTATTTGCGCACAGTGTTTATCATAAATTTGTTGATTATCAGTGTTTTTATTATTTCCGTGTCGTTTTATCTATCGAGGCTCCTGTCAAGACCTATTGTGGATGTGGCCGAAACTATTGATAACTACGATGTGGAGGTCGAAAGTGAGCCCATTCGAGTATCGAACAGCAACCGGGAAATAGATGTTCTGGTAAAGCGCTTCAACCAATTGATGGCTCGTATGCGCAAGGCTTTTTCGTTTCAAAAGCATGCTATTCATCACATCTCGCACGAATTGAAAACGCCCGTGGCCATTTTGGTTTCCAATTTCGAACGGATGGAAGCAGAGGCCGACGGTGATAGACTGAGAGAGATGCTGAAAAACCAAAAGCAGGATACGAAAGCTCTGAGTAACATTATTGACGCCTTGCTCGAGATATCCAAAGCAGAGTCTGGTGGAAAGGTAAGTATGCAGCAGTTGAGGGTGGATGAATTACTTTTTGATACCGCTGAAGATTTACAAGGGCTATACCCTGAATTTACCTTCACCATTGAATATGCGGGGGCTTCTGATAATGAGTCGAAACTGACTGCAAAAGCCAATCCAACGTTGCTCAAATCGGCTTTTACCAACCTCATGTTGAACTGTATTCAGTACAGTGAAGAAACCCATGCACGTATCAGCATTGAACCCAGCGAGGAAAGCATTGACATACGCTTTGTAAACAAGGGCCAAACGATTGGTGAAAAAGAGCAAGCATTTCTTTTTCAGCACTTTTTCAGAGGTGAAAACAGCAAAGGAAAAAGTGGGTTCGGTTTGGGATTGGTATTCATTCACAAGATTATGAAGCTGCACAATGGGGCCATCGAATACAATACCGACAAAAAATACAACCGTTTCACCCTGCGAATTCCAACCTTGCCTTCACTGTAAGCTCACCCCTCCTCAGCCTTTGTCATTCTGCATTTTGGTCTAAAGCCAAATTTTAACCGGGTTAAGAGTATTTTAAGCCTATTGACGTGTTCTTTGCACTCCGCGCTTAAGAACGATGGTTTCATCATGAACCTCTTCGGCGCTTGATGTGGGCTGTGAAAAAAAGTGGTGAAAATGAGATTTTGCGCGTTGAATTGGTGTTGTGTTCGGTTAAAATTCTCTGCCTTAATATTCCTCTCCTTTTTTCTGAGCGCTGACTTGCTCAAGGCTCAGGAAAATGACAATGGTGCAGAGGGGGAGGAAGCAAAGAAGGAGAATAAGCAAGACAAACCTCTCATTGATACCCTCACTTACGAAATGCGTGCAGGGCTTCCCATTGCTGCCTCCAAGATTTATTTCTCCGATCGCAAATTCACCTTTTCAGGATTTGGAGAAGTGAATTACACCCATTACGATGGTCCAAAAGACCGTTCCAGTCAGGATATTGAGCTTTACAACACCAATCTTTACCGTTTTGTGAGCTATTTGGCCTACAAACCAAAGCCATGGCTGGTTCTTTACGGTGAGGTCTTTGCAGAATTTTATCAAGATCAGCGACTGGAAAACGACTTCGAATTATTTCTGGAGTTCTTCGCAGATTTCCTCATTCACGAGCGCTTTAATGTGCGCATAGGAACCCATCAGGTTCAAATTGGGTTTGTGAACAACAACGATGAGCCCATTCAATTCTATTCAGTAAATCGCCCTGAGGTGGAGCGTGTGATTATTCCTTCGCAGTGGATTGATTTGGGTGTTATGACCTATGGAGCAATATCCAAAGACCTGAGCTATTCGTTGTCGGTTTACCAGGGGCTGGATCCATCCGTGTACAATGGGGGAACCTGGATACGCAGAGGTCGAGGCGATGAATTTCGGGGTGCGTTCAATTCCGCATTACTCAACGGGCAATTGGAGTACAGTGGTTTGAAAAATACCACAATCAGCCTGTCGGGACTCTACACCCAGGCGCGCGACATGAAGGGGCAGGAAGATTTTTCTGCCGATACATGGCTCGTTTCATCATACATTCGAAATTCCTGGAAGAACTGGACATTTCTGGCGCTTGGTTCTATTGGTGGCATGGGAAGCACCCCCGCCATTCACGATTTTACAGGTTTTGCCAATAGTGAAAATGGTACGCTGTCCGGCCAGGTGCTCGGCAGTCGCGTGTACGGGTACTACGCAGAGGTTGGCTACGACATACTGCCTCTTTTCAGAAAAGGAAAAGCTAAAACAGCCAAAGGAAATTGGCTCTATCGAAGCAACGAGTTAAAATTGCCGCTTTTTGTGCGTTACGAAAGGTTAAACACCCATGCAGACATAGATCCGGAACTGGCCGACCTCGAAAGATTCCAAACTAACCTGACAGCCATTACCGTAGGAGTTAATTTCAACCCGCGGAAGAACATAGTGTTCAAAACGAACTATCAATTTCGCATGAACACCATAGAACTTCCCACAGGTGAATTGGAGGGTAATCGGTTTGAAATAGGTCTCGGTTTTATTTTCTGAACTCGCTGATTGTTCATTGGGTTTTGGTGCCGGTACGACAGGGAAAAAGGAAAACATTCGGGAATTAACTGTTGGCCGAATAAGGATTCTCAACCTGAATTGTACCCACCGAATTGCTGCGAATCATTCAATTTTCCATAAAAGCTCAGCCATCAAAGCACCCCTTGCCATCGTTGCGAAAACTTGCGCTGAAGTTTCCAGAAGCGCGCCAGCAACAACACCGCCGAAATAGTCAGGCCTCCTGCAAGAGCATACCAGATCCCCATCACGCCTAACGATGAATGCTGCGAAAACAAATAGGCCGCTGGCAAGGTGAGCACCCAATACGCAAGAAATGTGATGAGTGTAGGAATTTTTACATCCTGCAATCCGCGCAGTGCACCCAGCCCTACCGCTTGAAGTCCGTCTGAAAGCTGAAACAATACCACAACCATTAACATTTGGGCTGCCAGGCCAAGTACCACGGGGTCGTCGGTGTAAAAACCTGCCAGCGCTTTGTTGAAGGTTAGAATGACGAGGCCGGCAAAGGCCATCCAGGCCGTTGTCATGGCGAATAAGGTGAGAGCGGCCCGTTTGAGGTTCATCGCATCTCTTCTACCCAGTTGATTGCCAATACGCACGGAAGCTGCTGCACCCAGCCCTGTAGCGGCCATGTAGCTCACACTGGCTATATTGATAGCAATGTGGTGTGCCGCAAGGGCAGAAGCGCTAATCATTCCGGCCAGTACTGCCGCTGCTGAAAAGGCGCCTACTTCAAAGATGTATTGCAGCCCTGAGGGAATGCCGAGGTCCAATATGCGGCGGGCAACCTTCATTCTGAGCCCAGCACCCCAGAGCTTCAGTTTGAATTTTGCAAAGCGCACATGACGAAAAACATACCACCACATGGCTGCCATCATCAGGATACGCGCAATCAGCGTAGCCCAACCTGCTCCATTGAGCCCAAGTTCGGGTAATCCCCAGTTTCCGTAAATCAGGAGGTAGTTGAGACCAATGTTCAATACGTTGCATCCGATACTAATGACCATGGCCGTGCGTGTGTCCGACAGGCCTTCGGCAAACTGCTTAAAGACGAGAAAAACAACCAGTGGTATGACCGATGCGCTGATAATGGCCAGATAGGGCAGGGTAAGAGGCACTACGCCCTCGTCCTGACCCAAAAGATGAATGAAGGGGCCCAGCGTCATGGAACCAAAAAACAGAAGCACTCCCAGTCCTAAGCCAATCCAGAAACCGTGCTGAAGCACAACAGCTTGCAAATGCCTTCCTCCGCGGCCTTCAGCATTGGCAACCAGTGGGGTAATGCCCATCACTACTCCGATGCCAAACACCATAAACACCGAAAATAAGCTGTTGGCCAGCGCCGCAGCGGCCAGTGGCAGGGTGCCGAGCTGGCCTACCATCACACTGTCTGCAACGCTCACGGCGATGTGGCCAAGCTGTCCTATCATCACCGGAACAGCAATGTGCAGGTTGGTGCGCAGATGTTTTTTGATGCTGTCCATGGGGCGGCAAAAGTAAAGCTATTGCACGGCCTGTGGAGAAGGATTTATTCCCAAAGCTTAGGATGGTTTTCAACCGCTTCGATGCGCTGCTGGGTGGTGTCGGCGAGGTGGCTGAAAAAAGACAATCCGCTGTTGGTTTCCAACTGTCGCACAGACATGGCGAAACTTGCCAATGGCTCCGGTGAGTTTTCATTCGGAATCACAAAAGCAAGCGCATAAAAGTCATTTTGGGTGTAAAATAGCAGCGCCTTGTAGTACGATTTTGGCACACATACCTCTCCCGAACCAATGGTTGAGAAGCTCTCATGGTTTTGAAGAATCGGACCGGTGTACACCAGAATCGAGTCGTGGCTGTGCGTCCATTTTCTTACTTGTTCTTCCAGGCGTTTCCAAACACCGCGGTTGCATCCTGCTGTTTGCGGAGAGATATTCGAGAGCCAGAACGACTCGTCCATGCACTCCTGGCTGTGGGTCATATCACCCGCCGGAGCCAGATGTCCACGGTCATAACCACTTTGCTTGTAGTCAGTTAGTTGGGCAGATTTGCCTTCCGCGATGCGCGGGTCAGGCCGAAAATTGTCCTTTCGTCTAATCAGGCCCTCGGTCATTTCGCGCCGCAAGGTGTAACGCACCCAATGGGGCTGTTTACAAGGAATATGGTAACCAATTTCAAGGCAATCTGAACTGAGCAGCAGATGAATGTTATCCTCCGGAGCAACAACCGCCGATTCTGCAATACGCGTCGCTTGTCGACATGCCGACAATAAAATCAACATCAACGCCCAAATAGCTATGAACCGGAGTATCCTTCTCACGCGATAAATGTACAATGCAGTTTTCCATCGACGATAAATTTTCGTTTTTTGGTGCGCAATTCAAAACGATGTCAACCTACGTTATAGGCGATGTTCATGGATGCCTCGGAGCCCTTAAGGCCCTGGTAGCCGCTACGGATATTAAGCCCGGCGACACCCTCATTTTTTTGGGCGATTACATCAGCCGCGGAACCGATTCAAAAGGAGTCATTGACTGGATTCTAGAACATCAAAGCACCTACCATATCATCGCTTTGAGGGGCAACCACGAGATCATGATGCGCCGCGCAAGGAAGGGAAAACGCCAGTTTATGCAATGGTATCGCTTTGGGGGAGAATCAACACTGAAATCTTATGGCATTACTGAATACTCCAATTGGCGAGAAGCGGTTCCCAAAAGCCACTGGAAATTCCTCAAGAGTACCCGTAGTTATTATGTGTGGCGGCACTTTGTTTTTGTGCATGCCGGTCTCGAAAACGGGGTGCCGATGCACGAGCAAAGCAAGGCCGCTCTCTTTTGGAGAAAGTACCCCAAACCCGAAAAATACTCAGAAGATGCCGTTGTGATCTGCGGCCACACACCCCGCAAAGACGGAAGAATTGCAGACTTTGGTCATGCTATTTGTCTGGATACTTATGCCTATGGCGGCAAGTGGTTAAGCTGTCTGCATCTGCCTTCCGGAAGGTTCTGGCAGGCGCGGGAAAAGGGCAAAACCCGGAAAGGCATTCTCCCTGGTGCGATGGCATTGCAGTAGTCCTTAAAAAAAAGTGCGCAAATGTTACCTTTGCGCCCTTGTAACCTGATGACGTAATGAAAAACCTGTTTATTCTGTTTGCTGTTATGAGCTTTATGTTCCACGCATGCACACCCGGTGCCGATAGTGCCACTCAAGAAAAAGTTTCAGACGAAGCCAATCCCCTGTTGGAAGAATTTACCCTTCCCTTCGGTGCCCCTCCGTTTGATAAAATCCGAAATGAGCATTTCCTCCCTGCGATTAAAGCGGGTATAGCTGTGCACAAAGAGGAAATTGAGGCCATCGTCAACAACCAGGAGCCTCCAACATTCGAGAACACCTTGATGGCACTCGACCAAAGCGGCAGATTGCTGGGCCGCGTAAATACCATCTTCAGTAACCTGAACTCGGCGCACACCAACGATGAAATGCAGGAAATTGCCAAGCAGATTTCCCCGCTCCGAACCGCCCACGACAATGATATCAGCCTCAATGCGGATTTGTTTGAGCGGATCAAAACCGTTTGGGAGAAGCGCGATGCTGAAAATATCACCGGTGAGGACCTTCGCCTGTTGGAAAGAAAATACAGGGAGTTTGTGCGCGGTGGTGCATTGCTGAACGAAAAGCAAAAAAGCCGTCTGCGAGAGATCAACGAACGATTGAGCATGCTGAGCCTGCAGTTTGGCCAGAACGTATTGGCCGAAACCAATGCTTTTACCCTCGAGATTGACAACGAAGAAGACCTCGCGGGTTTACCCCAATGGTTGGTTGATAACGCCGCCGATGCTGCGGCCAGCCGCGGTAAAGAAGGAAGTTGGGTATTCACACTGCAGTGGCCATCAGCCATGCCTTTCTTTCAGAATGCCGAAAACCGGGAGCTGCGCAAAGAGCTTTGGACAGCCTTCGTGAACAAAGCCAACAATGGTAATGACAACGACAACAACGAAATCATACGCGAGATCATCACCCTCCGAATTGAGAAAGCAAATATGCTGGGTTACGAAAACCACGCAGCTTATGCTTTGGAGGAAAACATGGCCAACTCAGTTGATCGTGTAAATGAACTGCTTGACCAGCTTTGGATTCCTGCCCTGGAGGCTGCCAGTCGCGAAGCCGCAGATTTGCAGGCCATGATTGAAAGCGAAGGTCATGATTTTACCTTGCAACCCTACGACTGGCGTTTCTATGCATCGCGTCTCAAGGCAGAGCGTTTTGACCTCGATGATGAAGAAGTGAAGCCTTACTTCAGCACTGACAACGTTCGCAACGGTATTTTTATGGTTTGCGAAAAACTTTGGGGCCTGAAGTTTCGCGAAATCAACGACCTGCCTGTTTACCAAAAAGACGTGCGCGTTTTTGAAGTGATGGAAGCCGATGGCTCGCACATTGGCATTTTGTACGAAGACCTATTTGCTCGCGACTCAAAGCGCGGAGGTGCCTGGATGACTTCATTCCGCAAGCAGTATTACGATGGCGACGAGCGCCAGGCTCCGCTGATTAAAATCACCTGCAACTTTCCTCCTCCAGGAGCAAACACTCCCTCTTTGCTCACTTTTGACGAGCTTACTACTTTTTTCCACGAGTTTGGACACGCCCTCCATGGATTACTGAGCGATGTACAGTCTTATGAGTTGTCAGGAACTTCGGTAGCCCGCGATTTTGTTGAGTTACCCTCACAGCTGCTCGAAAACTGGGCAACTGAGCCCGAAGTAATGAAAATGTACGCTCGTCATTACAAAACCGGTGAAGTGATTCCTGATGAGTTGATTGCCAAACTTGAGGCCAGCGGCACCTACGGACAAGGCTTTGCTACTGTAGAGTACCTGGCATCCACTTTCCTCGATATGGCTTTTCATACGCTGGAGGAGCCTTTTGAGGGCAGCGCAGAAGACTTTGAAAAGGCGGCCATGAAGGAGATTGGCTTGATTGATGCCATCGTGCCTCGCCACCGAAGCACCTACTTTTCGCACGTGTTTTCGGGGGGCTATTCTGCGCGCTACTACAGCTATATCTGGTCGGGTGTGTTGGATACGGATGCCTATGAAGCTTTTGCCGAAACAGGTGATTTCTTCCACCCGGAAAAAGCGAAACTCTTGCGTGAGCACATCTATTCTTCGGGTGGAACGGCTGATCCCATGGAGCTTTACGTGGCTTTCAGGGGGGCCGAGCCTACCATTGAACCATTGCTTCGCAAGCGAGGTTTGATGCCACCCAAATCAGTTCGCAAGTAAGTAATGAGCGGGTTGAGGTTGATACTTGTGTCGGCCTCATTCCTTGTCTTACAATGCCTGTTAGCCTCAACTGCCTCTTTCGCTCAGAGCGATTGTAACCTGGTTGAAGCAGGACATTCGCACAACGATTACCTGCGTGAGAGCCCACTTTTTGACGCTCTGAACCGGGGTTTTCTCAGCGTGGAGGCCGACATTTTTTTCGCCAATGGCAATTTTACGGTGGCCCACACGGTATTCGGTCGTCGCAATAAACGAAACCTGCGCAAGATGTATCTCGAGCCCTTAAAAGCCCGCGTAGATTCATGCAACGGCAGGGTGTTTTGTGATTGTCCGCAGGTATTTGAGCTCATGCTCGACCTGAAAGGGAGGTGGGATGCCGACCGTCTTCATGGGTTGAATGCACTTCTCGCTCAATTTGAAGGCATGTTGGAGCGCGTGGAGAACAATCGCGTACTATCCGGATCTGTGAGAATCGTATTGTCCGGTGCCGCGCGCATTCAATGGGCCGATACTTTAAATGTGAGGCGATACTTTTTTGATGGCGGCATGGGTAGCCTGGCCAGTGCGGCTGATAGCTCCATCCTTGCGCGAAACAGCGCAAAATATTCATCCTTTTTTTCGTGGACCGGAGAAGGCGAGATGCCGGAAAACGAAAGAAGCATATTGAAGAATCTTGTTGGCAAGGCCATTGAAAACAACAGGAAGCTTAGATTTTGGAAAATGCCTGAAAACGAGAATATTTGGCAGGAATTTTTGGATGCCGGCGTGCAGTGGATGAATGTAGATGACCTTGAGAGATTTAATCGGTTTTTCGGGAAATGGAACAATACTCCACGGGATGGGAACAAAAAAAAGAACTGAATGGAAAACCTTTTGGCGACGAATGCGTCATTGAGATGTAAACCAAACAAAAACCTATGATTTCAAAATCTACCCCTTTCCTTATCATTTTGGCTCTTTTGACTCTTCCTTTGCAAAAGGTTGCCGCCCAGACTACGGTTGATGTCACAGTGTCAAACAACGTGTACACTCCGGCTAACATCACCATTAATGTAGGAGACACCGTTCGTTGGACTAACATTCAGGGTAATCACAATGTAAACGGCACACAGGCTACCTATCCCAACAACCCGGAGTCATTCGGAAACGCTGTGGCGGGGCCGGGCTGGGTACTTACCCACGTATTTAACACCCCCGGATCGTACGATTACCGATGTGATCCTCATCTTTTTGTTGGTATGACAGGTACGGTAACAGTCAATGATGTTTCAACTTCTCTGAACGAATATGACGCGATGGTACCCATCGTCTTTCCCAATCCTGCAAACCATGTGGTTAACTTTCGCTTCAATGACCAGGCGATGCTTGGTTTTCAGCAAGCAAACATCATTCTTTTTGATCAACTCGGAAAGCAGCATCGCGATGTGAACCTCTTGGAGCGAAGTGATATTCAAATAGATGTGGCAGGTTTGCACAGCGGATTGTACGTCTATCAGGTTTGGACGGATGGCCGCATTGTGCACAGCGGCAAGTTAATAGTGAAGTAGCTTTGAAGTAGTTTTTGGTGAAAGCACTTTTATCCTTCCTATATTAGATTTGCACATAATTACCTTTTATTCCTTACCTTTGCCGTTGTACCTGAACCCTGCAAGTTGAGTAGCCATTTGAAAGACAAAGAAGGTTATTCATCAGTTACAGGGGGTTTCTAAATCCTTTTTATGGCTCAAGTTATATCTCCATCATCCCCAGCCAACACGACCTACTCCAAGTTCCAGCAGAAGAATGTTAACACAAAAATCCGCTTTCCCAGCAGGGAGGGTCAGGATTTTCACAAGGCCGTAATCGCTCGTGTTAACCAGTACTTCAAAGACAACGGTATTTCTACTTACGCCAACTGGCAAATGAAGTTGAAAACGGTGGTTCTATTGACATCTTATTTCGCGTTGTACTTGGCAATTATCAGCGGTCAGTTTAGCATTTGGGTCATGTGGCTTATGGCCGTTGGCTTGGGTGTAGCTACTGCCGGTATTGGTTTCAGTGTGGCACATGACGCTATTCATGGGGCCTACTTCAAGAGTAAAAAGCTCAATTATCTGCTGGGTCTCACTATGAATCTCATCGGCGGGAACCGCTACGTTTGGAGCATTACACACAACGTGGTGCATCACACCTACACGAACATACATGATCACGACGAAGATCTTGAGGTAGCTTCATTTATTCGTTTATCTCCGCATGCTCCGTTGCGACCTATTCATCGGTTTCAGCACATTCTTGCATTTTTAACCTATGGTCTGGCCAGCTTTTTCTGGGTGTTTGTGAAGGACTATAAAAAACTCGCTCAAAAAAGTATTGGTCCGTACGACGGTAAAAAGCACCCCACGAAAGAAATTGTGATGCTGATCGTAACAAAACTGTTTTACTACGCCTATCTTATCGCTATTCCATTGCTTGTTTTGGATATTACATGGTGGCAGTTCATTATTGGGTTTCTTACAGTGCACCTTACCGCCGGGATGATTCTTGGCATTGTGTTTCAGATGGCGCACACAGTAGAAAACACAGAGCAGCCGCAAAGTGATGCTGAAGGAAGAATGGAAGATTCATGGGCCGTGCATCAAATGAAGACCACGGGCAACTTTGCCATGAACAATAGGTTCATCAACTGGTATGTGGGTGGCCTGAATTTTCAGGTTGAACATCACTTGTTTCCCAACATTTGCAGCATACACTACACGGCTATCAGTCCCATTGTGAAGCAAACGGCAGAGGAATTCGGCGTTCCCTACAACTATTACGAAACCTTTGGCGAAGCCATTGCCTCTCATTACCGCCAGCTCAAAAGATGGGGTCGCCCCGAGTCACAGGGTAACGCGGTTCCGGCCTGATAGAGCAAATCTTATTTTTTCACCTGCTTCCTGCGCGCTTTTTCCCTTAGAATCAGGCTCAGCTCGCGCCCTGTTTGTCCTTGTGCTGAGGTGTTTTCTTCTGCTCGTCGGATAAGGTAGGGTAGCACCTCCCGCACCGGACCGTAAGGCACATACTTGGCCACATTGTACCCCATGTTGGCAAGGTTAAAGCTGATGTGATCGCTCATTCCGAAGAGCTGAGCAGAATAAATGCGCGTGTCGCTGGCATCAATTCCTTTCTCTTCCATCAGGTGCTTCAGCAATATGGAGCTTTCTTCGTTGTGTGTGCCGGAGCAAAACGAAATGCGGTCGAGATGTTGCAGGCAAAATCGCAGAGCCTCATTAAAGCTGCGATCCGTATCTGCTTTGGTATCGTGAATGGGCGATGGGTAGCCTTTTTCTTCGGCCCGATCACGCTCCTTTTCCATGTAAGCCCCCCGTACAAGCTTTTCGCCCAGAAAGTAACCTCCTTGAACCGCGGCGTCGTACGAAGCTTTAAGAAACTGCAGCCGGTCTTTTCGGTACAATTGTATGGTGTTGTACACGATAGCGCGTTCCTTGTTGAAGCGCTCCATCATTTTGGTGGCAAAATGGTCAATGGCAGGCTGTATCCACGTTTCTTCTGCATCAATAAAAACAGGAGTGCCTGAATCGTGAGCCGCCTTGCAGATGCTGTCAATGCGCTCTTCAACCCTTGCCAGTCGCGCTTTTTCGCGGTCATTGAGTTCCTCGCCCAAACTGAGTCTGGTGAGAATGCGGTTGGGCGCTATACCCGTCACTTTAAACACACAAAAAGGAATGTGTGGGTTGCCGTTCGAGGTGCGAATGGTGGCCAGAATTTCTTCGGCTGTGGCGTCCAAATCGCGCTCATCCTCCTTGCCTTCCACAGAGTAGTCCAAAATGGTTCCGATGTTGTAGCGATCCAGCAGTTGGGTAGTCTTTGCACATTCTGCAATGGTTTCGCCGCCACAAAACTGCCGAAAAATGGTGGCCCTGACAGCACCCCGAATGGGTAGCCTTAAGGCTAAACCAACCTGTGTCAATCCCTTTCCTATCTTCATCAACCACGGATAGCTGATCATCTTAAATAGCCAGTATGCCCGGTTTAGGTCTTTGTTGCTTTTGCTGCTAAAAGCAACCTCTGTATTGTTGAATGGATCACTGCTCATCGCGACAAATTTAAAATTTGAATGCACGCACCTTTTCATTGCAGCACAAAAAACTATCTTTGGTTCCCTTTGTACCAACCATCCGTGCCTGCAGCCGCCAAAAACACCGAAATATTTGCCTCGGACTATTCCGTGAATGTAGGCAATGGTGCGCTTTTTCAGCTTGAGCGAGACCTCTGTCTTCTCGATTATTCGCGAAAGTATATTTTGGTTGATGAGAATACCATTCAACACTGTTTGCCGATTGTTATGAATGATGTGCCATCGCTCAGAAAAGCAGAGGTCATTGAGATTGAGAGCGGGGAGAAAAACAAAACCATTGATATTTGCAGCAGTGTGTGGGCTGTGCTGGCCGAGCTTCAGGCCGACCGTCGGAGTTTAATGGTAAACCTGGGCGGTGGTGTAATTGGTGATTTGGGTGGATTTGTAGCAGCAACCTATAAACGCGGAATAGACTTCATCAATGTTCCCACCACGCTCCTTGCACAGGTGGATGCGTCGGTGGGCGGAAAGGTGGGTGTAGACTTACAAGGCCTCAAAAACATGGTGGGCCTTTTTCGGAACCCGAAGGGCGTGTATGTGTACCCGCAATTTTTGAAAACACTACCGAAATCTGAGGTAATGGCGGGTTTTGCGGAAATGCTCAAACACGGCTTGATTCAGGATGCGAAGCATTTTGATGATTTGCTCAAATTCAGTTTTTCGCAGTTTGAAGCTTTGGAGCCTCATATCATTAAGAGTATTCAAATCAAAAACCGTGTCGTACTGGATGACCCGCTTGAGAAAGGAGTGCGGAAGCTGCTCAATTTCGGACATACCATCGGTCACGCGCTGGAAACCTACAGCATGGAAACCATGAAGCGGGGCTTGTTGCACGGAGAGGCGGTGGCCATCGGCATGCTCTGTGAAGCCTATCTGAGTAGGGAAATGCTGGAGCTGAATCCGGAGGTGCTCGAGAGACTTTCGGCCTTTGTTCTAACCCATTATCCGCCATTCGCCATGGATGCCCTGGCTCATCACCGGCTCATTGAAATCATGCGCAACGATAAAAAGAATGTTGGCGACGAGTTGAACTTTTCTCTGCTTCGCAATGCCGGCGATGCCGTGCACGACCAGCAGGTGAGTGCCGATGAGGTAGTGCGGGCGCTCAATTATTACCAAAGCCGAATCCAAACCCAGATTCATGCTTCCTGATATATCGGGTTGTAAAATCATTTCGGGAGAGGTACAATTGCCTCCTTCCAAAAGCATTCTCAACCGGCTTCTGATCATTGCCGACCTTGCCGGTCAGGAGCTACCGCCCCAATCAAGTTCAGACTCCGGCGATTCGGTCCTTTTGCGCAACCTGCTGCAAAGAAAACCGGAGCAATATTATGCCGGAATGGCCGGCACGGTAGCGCGTTTTCTCACCGCCCGATTGGCCATTCTGCCTGGTGAGCATTTGCTTACCGCAGCCGACAGAATGCTGCTGCGCCCAATGGCCCCGCTCATTGATGTTCTGCAATCATTGGGTGCAGACATCACGTGCCTGGGTAACGAAGGGTTCCTGCCTTTGCGCATCGGTGGAGTGAACATGAAAGGCGGCAAGGCGAGCATCTCCGGTGAAATCAGCTCTCAGTTTATTTCGGCCTTGCTGATGGTGGCTCCCTATTTCAAGAACGGGCTTGAACTGGATGTACGGCCACCATTTCATTCAAAGCCCTACGCACTGATGACAGCGGCACTGATGCGCGAGGCAGGCGCAGAAGTAGAAATCACTAACAACCGATTTATCGTACCGCCCAAGCTATATCACTCCTTTCCCAGCTCGGTAGAGTCTGATTGGAGCTCTGCCGCGTTTTTTTACCAGTTGCTGGCAGTTGCGCGAACAGGCTCTCTTGTATTGCCCGGACTAAAAAAGAACAGCCTTCAGGGTGATGCCTTCGCTGCAACTTTTTATGGCCGGTTGGGAGTTGAGAGTAAGTTCACCGGCAAAGGAGTGCACATTCAATACAATCCGCACCAACAGCTTCCCGGGAAAATAGATATTGACTGCAGCGCTTTCCCCGATTTAGTGCAAAGTTTTGCCTGTGCTTGTGCGGCCTTAAAAATACCAGCCCGGTTTACAGGTATTTCAACTTTAAGGGATAAGGAAACCGACAGGCTGGGGGCCTTGTATCTCGAGCTTATGAAACTCGGAGTCTTGATGAGTTGGGATGAAAACAGATTGGAACTGATTTCATTCCGCAAGGCAAAGCCGGTTACTATTCGAACCTACGGCGACCACCGCATGGCTATGGCGTTTGCACCGCTGCACGTACTCTTTCCAAAGTTGAAAATCGAAAATCCTGCGGTTGTTGCTAAGTCTTTTCCCCATTACTGGGACGAACTCAAAGCCGTTTGTATAATGGATGGACCCATGGGGTGAGAAATGGTTTCACCAATGGATTGTTATTTTTGGAACGCACGAACATTAAAAACACAGCCATGAGAAGTTTTCTTTTACTCTTTATGCTCCTGCCCACATGGGTGTTGGCGCAGCAATCGCCGGTAGCCGGCGGAGGTGATGCCGTTGGACCCGGTGGGAGCGTGTCGTTCTCGGTGGGTCAGGTGGCGTACAAACACTATCAGGGAACTGCCTCGGTGAATGAAGGTGTGCAGCAGGTGTATGAAATATCTCCTGTTACATCACTCCAAGAGGATGAAAATCTTTTTCAGCTCGTGGCTTATCCCAATCCCACAGCGGATGTGCTGTGGCTTGAGGTGCTGGGTGATGCTGAACTTGGCGAAACACACTATCAGATGGTGAGTGTATCGGGGCAGCACCTTGGCTCAGGTATGATTACCTCTAACCGAACCGAAATCAGTATGGCCCATGTGGCCCCCGGATCTTATGTGCTTCGCATCAGTGGAGCCAATAACCAATCATTTAGAATCATCAAAAACAGATAAGCATGAAACGAATATTTTGGGCCTTTGCCTTCTTGTTGGCAGGGATGGAAGTTGTAGCGCAAGCGCCCCAGCGCATGAACTATCAGGCGGTGATTCGGGATCAGTCAGATATGCTGCTCACCAATACCCAGGTAGGCATACAGATCAGTATCATTGAGGAATCAACTTTTTTCCCGGTGTTTTTGGAACAACATACTGCCAATACAAACCAAAACGGATTGGTAACACTTGAAATCGGTGGGGGTAATATCCTCAGCGGCAGTTTGGAGTCCATTGATTGGGGTAATGGTGTGTATTCCATTCAGGTAGATACCGACCCAAATGGAGGTACGGATTACACCGTATCCGGAACGAGTAATCTTCTGAGTGTGCCCTATGCATTTTATGCAGCCAATGCGGGAGAAGGAGGGGGCCAAACTACTCTTAACGAAGCCTACAACGGAGGTGGAGCAGGCGAGGGTAGAATCATCATTGCCGACGCAGGCGCAGTTGAAATTGAGAATGCTGGAGGCAACACCACCGCCCTGAAAGTGAGCAGCAGCGTTGCCAATTCATTCGTTATCGATGCGTCGCAGCAAAATTCTGGTGTGGCTATTCGAGCTGAAAGCACCAACCCGGCCAATACGTTTGCCGCCGTGCAGGTAGAGACGAACAGCTCACTGGCGGATAATGCTGCCCTCACCGCTCAGAACGCAGGGGCCGGTTTCGCACTGGCAGGCCAGATACCGGTCGGTGCAACGGGAAATGCCGCTGTTCTCGGCTCTAACTTTCGAACAGATGGTGGCTCAGGCCTAAGAGGGGTTGGCTTCAATGGCACGGTGGGTATTGCCACGAATGCACAGGGTTTTGGCGTGTTCGGAGCCAATGAAAATCCCGCCTCGGGTGACAACCTTAGCATCGGAACCTACGGTATTGGATTTAATGGAATTTTTGGGCAAACTACGGATGTAGTGCAAGGCTGGGCGGGCTATTTTACCGCAGATGTCGGCGTAGAAGGAACCGGCTTTGCCCTGGGCGGATGGGTGAACGCCTCCGATTCCCGACTCAAAAGTGAGGTGCGCCAAATTAAGACTGCGCTCGATAAAATTACCGGGTTGCGGGGTACGCACTACACCATCACCACACCGGTTCGAACACCCGAAGGTGAGCTTGAACAGCGCACACGTCAGCAATACGGTGTCATCGCACAGGAACTGGAGGCCGTCTTCCCGGAGATGGTGAGTGAGCGGGCACTTTTCAGCAACGCAGGAGACGACAGTCATTACAAAACAGTAGACTATATCCAGCTTATTCCGGTGTTACTCGAGGCTGTTAAAGAACTGAACGCGGAGGTAAAAGAGCTGCGCAACCTGTTAAACGAGGTTAACAACAACGAATAGAACAGCATTCAAAACCACAAACTTTGTACATTAGGGCGCCTTTTTAAAACGATAAAAGCCATGCAGAACCCCACCCGACTTTTCGACTTTCCATACTACCAGATGGAAAAATTCCCGCTCAAACTGATGATGAAATCATTGGGCGACAGTACGGAAGAGTACTCCTCCCAGTCATTTATTGAGCAAATGAACAAAGCCAGTCGTGGGTTGCTCGCAAAAGGTGTGCAACCGAGTGACAAAATCGGTCTCATTTCGCACAACAACCGCTGTGAGTGGAATGTGATGGATCAGGGGATTCTGCAAATAGGGGCTATCGATGTGCCCATTTACCCCACAATGTCACCGGAGGATATTCAGTATATCCTCAATCATGCGGAGGTTAAACTTTGCTTTGTGTCCAACGAGGAGCTCTTCCATAAAGTGCAGAGCATTAAATCGCAGGTGCCTACATTAAAGGAGGTGTACACTTTCGAAAAAGTAAATGGCGCACCCAACTGGCATGATGTGTTGAATGCATCGGGCGATGTTGCCCAGGAAAAGGTTGACGAGATTGCTGCGGGCATTAAACCCGAAGAACTTGCCACTTTGATTTATACCTCCGGTACCACAGGGCTACCCAAGGGGGTTATGCTTTCGCACCATAATATATGTACCAATGCCATAGACAGCAGTGAGCGCGTGCCAACCTTGTACGCCGGAAAAAGCCGATGCCTCAGTTTTTTGCCCGTATGCCACATTTTTGAGCGCATGTTGCACTACATGTACATGTACAACGGGGTGTCCATTTACTTCGGCCAAAGTCTCGAAACGATTAAGGAAGATCTTCAGGCATCAAGACCGCACATGTTCACAGGAGTGCCTCGCCTTTTTGAGAAATTTTTCGACGGTATTGTGGCTAAGGGTGCCGCTGCCGGTGGCATCAAATCCAAACTTTTTGCCTGGGCCGTGGCCACCGCGTTGCAGTGGGAGCCCGATGGAAAAAACGGAGGCTGGTACGAATTCAAAATCAACCTGGCGCGCAAACTTGTGTTTTCCAAGGTAAAAGAAGCTTTGGGGCTCACTGAAATTGCCGGTGTTGCATCCGGAAGCGCCGCCCTGCAGGCCAAACTTGCACGATTCTTTAATGGTGCCGGAATACCCTTGCTCGAAGGATATGGATTAACCGAAACCTCTCCCGTAATCTCGGTAAACACCATCAACCAACCCGGAATGATTAAAGTCGGCACGGTGGGAAAAATCATCAGCAACGTGAAAGTAAAGATTGCAGCCGACGGTGAAATCCTTTGTAGTGGGCCCAATGTGATGATGGGTTATTACAAAGACCCCGAGCGCACGGCCGACGTGCTGAAAGATGGGTGGTTCCATACCGGTGATATTGGTGAGCTCGACGGCGACGGATTCCTGAAAATCACCGACCGCAAAAAGGAAATTTTTAAAACCTCAGGCGGAAAGTATATCGCCCCGCAAATTGTTGAGAACGCCCTGAAAGAATCCATTTTCGTTGAGCAGTGTATTGTGGTGGGCGAAGGAAAGAATTTCCCCTCGGCGCTGATTGTGCCTTCGTTTGACGCTTTGCGAACCTGGTGCGAAAAGCACGGGATTTCCTATACATCCGACAAGGAAATGGTTCAAAACCAAAAGATCATTGATCGAGTTCAGAAAGATGTGGACAAAGCCAACGAGCGGTTTGGAAAATGGGAACAGGTGAAAAAGTTTACGCTCCTCCCTGAATTGTGGACCATTGAGGCCGATGAACTCACCCCAACGCTTAAGCTCAAACGCAAGCAGATTCACCAACGTTATGCATCGCAAATTGAAGCGTTGTACAGCTAGTTGATAAAACCCCTTGGTCGTATCTTTAAGTCAATATTCAGGGAGTACATCACGATTTCGTGAAATTGACGTTACTTTGTGGTTACTGAAGAAACCATCATGAAAATTATCATCCGTTTTAGTCTTGCTCTTTTATTGGTTGCAGGGGCAATGGTACCCTATGGATGCCAAAAAGCAGAAGGCGAAGGAGGACGAGCCTCAATAACTGGCAAAATCTATGTGAAGCAAATGCGCCCGGACGGAACAGTTAGGGCTGAGTTTTATGCTCCCGAAGAAAGGGTGTACATCATCTACGGCGATACAACGAGAGTGTACGACGATGATATGCGGACTGATTTTGACGGACGGTTTCGTTTTCGTTGGTTGCGCGCCGGTACCTATACCATTTATGCATTTTCGGAATGCTGGTTGGGAGAGTCCGGCTGCGTGCAAATTGGAGGGCAGTATCCCATTTTTCGTGAAGTGACCATCGACAGAAACGAGCAGGTAGAATTGGAAGACATCATTATTTTCGATTACTAAAGTCAACCACTGCGGCAATTCAGGTGTTTTCAAAAGGTATTCAGGAAATTTAGAGACGAGGAAAGGGTCTCTCGCGACGTCATACAATAAGTAACATGGCAAAGAGGAAAAAGGGAAAGTGGTGGTATCCGGTGGTAGCCTTTCTGATGATTTTTGCGCTGGGCGTATGGATTGTATTCCCCATGGTGCAAAAAACACCCAAGCTGCGTATTTACAATCCGGCCGATATCAACCCCAAGCTGGTAGATGAGTCTCTTCAGCGGGTTACCCGCATGCACCGAACCCTTGATTTTGAACTGGTAAACCAACTGGGCGATACCATCACCCACCGCGATTTTGAAGGAAAGATTTACGTAGCAGATTTCTTCTTCACCACCTGTCCAACCATCTGTAAAGACATGAGCCGAAACTTTGCAGTGGTACAGGAAGCTTTTAAAGATAACCCCGACGTTCTGCTGCTAAGCCACTCGGTAACCCCTGATATTGACTCTGTAGCTGCACTTGCTGCCTACGGTGAGCGATACGGAGCCATTCCCGGAAAGTGGCACCTCACCACAGGTACCAAAAAGCATATCTATGAACTCGCCCGTAAGTCGTATTTCGCCTGTTTAGATGAAGGCGATGGCGGCGTGCAAGACTTCATTCACACCGAAAATTTTGTATTGGTTGACAAAGACAGACGCCTGCGCGGCTTCTACGACGGCACCTCTGATGTAGAAGTAAAACGCCTTATCAAAGAAATAGGCTACCTGCTCAAAGAGTACGACAACTAATTGCCTTTTACGAGATTGGTTGTAGTTCCGAAAAGCTTTTTACCTTCGCTTACACCAATACGTAATACTATGGACTCAAAGCTATTTTGGGGTATTGTCATCATTTTTATAGGTGTTTCGCTCATTGTGAACTACCTGTTTAAGATTGATTTACCGGTTTTCAAAATTCTTTTTGCGCTGCTTATCATCTACATCGGGGTAAAGATTCTGTTGGGTAGCTTCAATTTCAAGAGCAGCAGCTACGAGGATGACCGGTCGGGTGTTTTTACAAAGACAGAAATGACACCGGAGTCGCTGAGCAAGAAAGACGAATTCAGCATTGTGTTTGGCAACAGCAAAATTGATTTGCGCAATACGCAGTTTGAAAGTGGTACCAAGCTGGAGTTGAATGCCGTGTTCGGATCCATGGATGTGAAGCTTCCGCCCGACGTATTTGTCAGTTTGGAGGCAAGCAGTGTGTTTGGTTCGGTGCGTGGCGCCGAGCGCTCTATTGACGGAATTGGAGAGCAGGAATCAGAGTGGGGCGATGCCTCCAAAGGGCGCCATCTGCGAATCAAAGCCAATGCAGTCTTTGGCAACGTGCATTTGCGCTGAAGATTTTTGAAAAGAGGTTAAGGTTTCTCCGGTTAGATTTGTTTTTATACCGGTTTCATGGCTATTTTTGAGCAAAACACTGCTGCCATGTCAGGAAAGCTCAGTTATTCATTTGTTTTGCTCTTGTGTTCAGCCTATGCGCTCGTTTCATTCGCTCAACCTTCCGCTACGCCGATGAAGACAGGAGATATTGCTGAATCAGAGCTGTCTGTAAAATGGAATAAGTGTGATTTTGAAGGCATGGTGTCTGCTGCGTACTGGAATCCCAAACATCAGTTACTTCTTGTTGAAACGATTGATGAAATGACTAAAAAGGGTAACCCCATATCCGGCAGTTTGTGGGGGCAGAGGGTCACCGATGGTAAAAAATTATGGAGGGTTGAGTTCGAGCAGTCTGTTGATTCTTATCAGATTTATGATGACCACCTTCTCATAGAAGGAGAGAAGCTCACCGAATGGTGTGATATTCTTACCAGTGAGCCACTTTGGTTGAGCAAAACAAGGTTGCTTCATGTTGATCCGTCGAAGAACTATGCGGTGGGATTCAACAAAATCGCAGCCGGAAAAACCGGACAAAGAGCTTCCGCGTTGTCCCTTGATGACGGAAAACCCATTTGGAAAACTGGGGTTCCGTATGGCGAAGAATACCATGAAGTGCAGATTTATGGAGACAGCGTGATGTTCGTTTTGGCGCCGAACGGATTGCACAGGGTTGGCTTTACGGAAGGAGATACCTGGCATTACAAACTTAAAACAAGCAAGGGTGATGGCGTGGCTGTTGGCGTAGCGGTGGGAATGGGATTTGCCTTTGGCCTTCTCGGTGCCGCGTTCATATCTGCTACAGACTTCATGGTTAAAGGAAATTTGCAATCGAATATGGTAGTGAAAGGCGGCTTTATTTATGTTGCAGATAAAAAGCACATTGTAAAACTGGGCCCAACCGGTGAGGCTGTTTGGAAACAGGACTTACCCAAGGAAATGGCCAGCCAGTCTATTGTCAACCTTCACAAAGGTGTGGTAACGGTTGTGAACACGAGCCTGGCATACGATAATTATGGCAACCCGAAAAGGTCAGGAACTCCCATGATTGCCGCTTTTGATGAGTATGATGGGGCGCAACGTTTTCTCAAACCTGTTGAATGCGGAGATGAAGCTATTCTCGATGTATTGATGGAAGGAAACACTTGTCGATTACTTACCGGAACCGCTGTCATCCGCTATAATATGTCAAACGGATTATGGGCATACGAACGAAAGTTACCGGTAGAATATGTAAACAGACAAGCTTCTTTCGCTAGTGATGACCTGTTTGATTTTTCCGATAATCGTTTTTTTCCGGTGAACAGTCACCCCAGATTTTCGCACATGGTAAGATTAGATGATGGTCAGTTCCTGATGCTGGACGAGGATGATGAACTGATTGATCGTGTGTCAGAGAATCAAAGCTGTACGAAATTAGACAGCTTCAATAATTATCATCTCCTTGCTGGTGGAGAGGTCATCTACCTTGCGGATGGCGATCTTCAGTTGATTACCACACTGCCCAAAGGCTTCAATGCGTTTTTTACTGAACATGGCTTTATGGTTGTCGCAGAGGATGGAGTGTACGATATCCGGTGGGAGGAAAACCCATCACTTTTGGCTAATTAACATCAATACCATTGCACTATGCTAAAAAAGCTCATCTTTTTTCTCGTGCTCAATGCGATTGCAATAAACCAATTCGTGGTGAAAGCTCAGCCCATAGGTGAACCGGTTGAAGCCGGATATGTGGTAGAAACAGTTGAGCCCATTCACGGCTTGAAATACGATTTCCCGGGAAATCTCGTGGAAGTGTTGTCAGTGCCTGAAAAACAAATGATTCTCGTAAAGTCAATAGAGGCCTATAACAAATGGAGCGAGCCTCAAGGTTGCAGTTTGACTGCATACCGCGTTTCAGACGGGAACAGGCTTTGGGGGCTGAACATTCAAGACCATCACACATCATTGCAGGTTGAGGGAGGTTTTCTTGTTGTGGAGGGTTCAAAGTTTTGTGGGTGGCATGATCTTGAAACGGGTAAAGAATTGTGGTCCACCAAAACACGATTCATCCATTTCGATAGGGAAAACAACGTAGGGGTGGGGTTTCACAAATTAGCCGACGGTAATTTAGGCCAAAAAACAAGAGCTGTTGATTTAAATGACGGCTCAGAAATCTGGAGAGCACCGGTGTTTTTCGGTCAGGAGTTTGAAGACCTGCATATTTACGGAGATAGCGTAATGGTGTTTAGGTCCATGCATGCCTTGCATCGCGTTCGTTTTGAGGATGGTGATACCTGGGATTACAAGCTGAAAACAAAAAAGGCTGATGGTGCTGCAATCGGAGCATCCATCGGCGCCGGAATACTCTTTGGACTTTTGGGAGTGATGGTTGTGCCTGACCCGGACGGATATACCAAGCAGAGATTACAGTCTAACATGGTGGTGAACAATGAGTTTATTTACGCAGCCGATAAAAAACACATTGCCAAAATTGGCCCGGACGGCAGGCAGGTCTGGACGCAATCACTTCCAAAAGAAATGGGAAGCCAATCATTGCTCTCGGTCTATCAGGGATTGGTGTCGTTGGTGAACACCGGTTTGGGCTATGATTCGTATGGCCACCCCATGAGAACGGGCGTTCCAACCATCGCAGCCTTTGATGAGTACGACGGAGCTCCCAGATTTTTAAAACCTATTGAGTGCGGAGGAGAACATATTCTGGATCTCCACATCAGTGGCAAAGAGGCCAGAATGCTCACGCGAAACAGTGTTATTCGCTACAACCTATCCAATGGCATTTGGGCTTACACCCGCATGTTTGCTGGCGCCGAAGGTAATCAGGATGCGTTTTTTGTTTACGAGGAGTTGTACGACTTTTCCAATGAGCAGTTCTTTCCTGTGAGTCAGCATCCAAGGTTTTCACATGTCATTGGCGTTGATAGCGGAGATATTTTAATCATGGATGATGAAGACGAACTGATTGATCGAATTCCGCTGGAACAGGCGTATCGACTGATGGATTCATACAATGGTATGCACATCTTTACAGATGGTAATGCACATTACCTGGCTGACAATAAGCTAACAATGATTGCTGAATTACCCAATGGCAATGCTGCGTTTTTTACCGACCAAGGCATCATGGTTGTGGCTCTTGAGGGGGTTTATGATATCCGGTGGGAGGATAACCCATCATTGCTCGTAAACTGAGCAAAATTTTAGATTTTTACAGTTTGGTGAGAACAGTATTCAGTTTACTTTTTCTCCAGAATATACATATTCGCGAGATCTCCTGTTATGATTTCACCTTCTGTATCGAGTTGAAGAAGCGATGTTTCACCAACTTTGTATTTGGTGGAACCGTGTCGTTCTTCGAGCGTAATGGCGCCTCCCGCGTCATCCCATTCAAAAGAACCTCGCTGTTCTATGAGTTGGGAATCGCCTTTCCCGAGATATTTGAGAAACCGCTCGTAGGTGTCATTTTCGTGGAGAACGAGTGTCATTTCAATACCTTCACAATCAGCGCAAGGCACAGTGCCCTGGTAAACCCCCCAGTAATCAAGCGAATTGCGGGAGTTGTGGGCCGGATCGGGCCTGTCAGAAACCGAGAAATGCCTCACACTTGGCTCTGAGGGCTCAATCCCACAACCTACCAAAAGAATCATGAACACAAAGGCAGAAAATCTCATAACATAGTTTTTGCCCGAAGTTAGTAAAAGTTACGGGCTTTTCAATTGACCAAACACCTGTACGCAATTATGATCATAGCTTTTGTGTGGGGCTATGGATACTCCCACAGCGTCGGTGTCAGGATGAAAAATGTTTTTTCGGTGCCCCACGCCTGGAATGCCCTCATCAATGAGTAGGTTCATCACAATATCCAGCGCGTCACCAGATCCGTAGTCGCAATTTTCAAGTACAAAGTGATGGGTTTTGAGTACGTGTTTGAGCCGGGATTCAAAACTGCCTGCCGGCGAATCGTGCCCCAATGTGCCAGCCCTTCCGCTCGAAACGGCATGCTTTTGGGCAGCTCTGCGCAGAATTTCATCGGGCTTAAGAGCGGGTAAATCACGAACCTCCTTCAGGTCGCGCTCCAGGCTTTTTACATAGCTGCTTGCAGCCATTTCATTCTCACGGATGTAAGGTGCGGCGATGGAGTCCCAAAACACAGTGCCATTATGCCTGGCAAGGTTCATAATGAGAATCACTTTTTGTTCTTCCTTACTATGGGATGCGTCGTTTTTCGCCGTGTGCAATGCGCTAACCTCCGACTTCGAGTATCCCGGAAAGATGTCCTGTGCAATGCTACCTCCCGCTGTAGCCAGGAGCAAAATCCATGCAGCGCTAATATGCCTGATACACTTTTTCACCCTTTACCAACGTCATCTGCACCTCAATATTTTTGAAGTCAAATGCAGAAGCAGTCATAAGGTCGCGGTTCAGTATCACCACGTCGGCCATTTTACCGGGCTCCAGGCTTCCGCGTCTGTTTTCCTCAAAGTTGGCAATGGCCGCCCACATGGTCATTCCCATCAGGGTGTGTTCGCGGCTCAAAGCGTCTTCCATCTGAAAACCGCCCTCAGGCCTGCCGTCCGGGGTTGTTCGAAAAACCGCCGCGAAAAAAGTCTGCAGTGGGTCAATACCTTCTATAGGAAAATCAGTGCCCAGCGGAACCATTCCCAATTGTTGCCTCAAGGTTTCCAAACGGTATGAATCGCCGATGCGTTCACCCAGCCGGTCTACAGCCCAAAACATATCCGACGTTGCATGTGTGGGCTGCATGGAGGGAATGATACTGTATTGGCCAAATTTCTCAATATCATTGGGGTGCACTACCTGTGCATGTTCAATGCGCCAGCGTTTGTCGTTGGTGCCCCCCAACTCGTGGGCATACCAACCCAGCACTTCGCGGTTGGCGCTGTCGCCAATGGCATGTGTTACCAGCTGGTAGTTGTATTCTGTGCATCGGCCGGCCCATTTCTGGTAGTAGCTCGCCGGATTGAGTATCAGGCCGTAATTGCCAGGGTCGTCTGAGTAGGGCTCTATCATCGCTGCACCCCGCGATCCCAATGCCCCATCAGAGAAAAGTTTCAACGAACGCACCACAATGTGCTCCGACTCAAAATGACCGTTTTGCATCCAGCTTTCAGCCTCATCATCCGGCGATAGCATTTGGTAAATGTGCATTTTCAACACACCGCTCTCGTCCAGTGCATGCAATTTGCGAATCATGGATGCCGGAAGTCCTGCATCTGCTACCGAGGTGATACCTGCAGCAAAGCACCTGTCTTGTGCGAGTTTGACAGCTGCTTCTATGTCTTCATCCGTAAAGGGAGGTATCACCGCTTGAACCAGTTCCATGGCGCGGTCAATCAGCAAACCTGTGGGTATGCCATTGGCAGTCTCAATCTTTCCGCCCTCAACTTCACGGGAGCTGTCGATCCCGGCGAGTTCAAGTGCTTTTTTGTTCACAACAGCTGCATGGCCATCCACGCGGGTAATGTACACAGGTACATCAGGAAAGGCTGCGTCGAGCAAAGCGCTCGTGGGAAAGTTTTTGTCTTCCCATTCGTTTTGATCCCAACCTCTTCCCAGTAGCCAACCTCCTCGTCCCGGAGTAGCATTCTGCAATCGTTCAATCACTTCCTCCATAGATGAAGACCCCATCAACTCGGCCTCTCTGAGCGATTGCCCATAGTAAAGGAAGTGGCAATGCGCATCAATAAAACCAGGGTAAACAGGTTGTTTGCGTGCGTCAATTTTTTCCGGGGCGCTGTATCGGTTCAAAATTTCGCGCTCAGGACCGGTGGCGAGCACCACACCGTCTTTGATGGCCATGGCTTCGGCTTTGGTGCGCGCGGCATCCATGGTATAAATCGTTGCATTGTGTATGATGAGGTCGGCGTCCATATGTTGATAGTGGCAGGAAAATAAAATCAAAAATAAGAGTGAGGCCAAAAGCGGCGCGATGGAAAAACGCATTACGGGTTGTTTTTTCTTGAGTAAAACGAACTTGCCTGGGTAGTGGGCGTAAGCACAATGTCATTCAGGCACACGTGTGGCGGACGAGTAGCTGCGAAAAAGACTACTTCGGCCACATCCCGCGGACGAAGAGGGTGGTAGCCTTCGTAAATTTTCTTCGCACGCTCTGCATCACCTTTGTATCGCACCAACGAAAATTCGGTTTCTACAATCCCGGGACAAACACCGGTAACCTTGATGTTGTGCTCCAGCAGGTCAATGCGCATGGCTTTGGTGAGCGAATCTACGGCGTGCTTGGTGGCGCAATACACGTTTCCCTGGTAGTAGGTTTCTTTCCCGGCTATGGAGCCGATGTTGAAAATATGCCCACTTTTTCTTTCAACCATTTGAGGTGTAAGTGCGCGGGTGATGTAAAGCAAACCCTTGAAGTTGGTATCAATCATGGTATCCCAATCGTCGAGCTCGGCTTTGTCAACCGTATCACGCCCCATCGCCAGACCCGCGTTGTTCACGAGTATCTCAACCTGCTTCCAGTCGCCTGAAAGGCTTACAAAAGCATGGTTTACTTCGTTGCGGTTGCGCACATCAAAACAAAGAGAAAGTATCTCAGCGCCATAGTTTATTTCGAGCTGTTCCTGCAATTTTTGCAAGCGCTCTTTTCTCCTTCCGGTGATGATAACGCGGTAGTTTGCACGCGCAAAAATGGTGGCAATGGCTTCTCCGATTCCGGCTGTAGCACCGGTTACCAGTACGGTTTTCATGGTTTCTTTTGCTTGGGTTGAATGATCGTTTGAAGCCTCAAAGATAAAGATGCTAATGAGGGGTGCATAACGATTCCGCATAGCACCACCAGAAAAGGAAGTGCGGGTATTTTGTAGCGAACCAATGCGCCCAGCACCGGAGTAACCAAACCCACCAGGAGCCCTAAACCAATGAGGCACGACACACAAAACAGCGCCATGGTGGCCATATCGCCCCGGGGCCTTTTAAAGCGGATAATGGTAGCAGCAATGAGCAGAAGATAAAAGAGGTTTTCAAGTGCCGAAACCACAAATGTGAGGCTGTTGGCCTCCAGCAAATGAGGCCGGAAATAGGTGTTGAAAATGGCCGTGGGTGCATTCAGAATCATATCAGTCCAATGATTCAACGGCGGAATGGCTACGGTGCTGCTTGCATGCTGCGTTTCACTCACATTGTAAAAGTCTTTCTGCTTGAGCTGAAACATGTGAAATACATTGTAATCCTCCACCCATAAGCCCAATGAAAGTACGAAAGCAAAAAGCGCGGCGTGAAGTCCGGCGAATTTGACAAGCTGGTGACGGGTGTTGCCAGAAATCATGAGCCCCAAAAACAGTATGGCAGGTGCAAAAGCAATGAGCACATATGCTTTGGTGAATAGTAATAAAGGACCAGCCAGTAACATCCAGATGATGCCTGTGAAGTTTTTGTTCTTCAACTTTGCCATTCCGAAAAAAAGCAGTCCGAGTCCGAAAATCAAAAGACCTTCTTTCATCACGCCGCTTCCCCAAAACAAGAGCGAAGGAGGCAATAGGAGTGCTGCAAACAGGAACATCCGAGGTGTTTTCGTGAGCCATATGATAAAAAAGCGATACCACAGCACCAACCCCGAAAAGCTGACAAATGCCATAAAGAGCGTGTGCGTGTGAATGAAACCTCTTGAGAAAAACATCACCAGTGCATTGAATTTGATGATGGTGGGGTTGTCATTCAGCACGCCATAGTTTACAGCTCGGTTCCAGCGATCCATCGGGGCAATATATTCCTGCAAGGTCGGGTCGCTTGGGTTGGTAGCAAAAAGCAGTCTGAAAAAATCAACCGGACTTTCGTAAAAAACGCGGTGAAGAATCTGTCCTTCATCAAAGTAAGCAAAGGCATCGCTTCCGTGATCAACACCGTAGTGAAAAGAATACACTGCCCAAAAAGCAATTCCGGCGAGTAGTTTCAACCAGAAACCTCCCAGAACAAACCACCTTGGAATCCCTGCCAACGAAAACCATCCTGAGCGCCAGATGATAAAGCTGAATGCAACAAGGTATAGCAGAAAGAGAATCACAGTTTGGCGCTTTGGCTCGTAAAAATAGGTTTTTCAGCGCTTGGGCTTAGCTGCCCGACTTCCGCCAGAAGTGCCCTGACCCGTCAATGTCTATGATTTCATCGGTGATGCCGTGTTCATTGCGGTAATCGTGAACTGCTTTTCTGCAGGCCGGGATCACGCCGTAGTCATCCACAATTAAAAAGCCACCGGCCGATAGCTTTGGGTAGAGACTTTTCAGGGCGTCCATGGTTGATTCATACATATCGCCGTCTAACCGCACCACTGACAGTTGCCCTATGGGAGCCGATGGCAGCGTGTCTTTAAACCAGCCTTTCAGAAATTGCACCTTGTCATCCAGCAAATCAAAACGCTTGAAATTCTCCTTTACCTGCTCCAGGGAAACCCTGAGTTGTTCAATGCTGTATAGGTCGTCGCCCTCATCTGCCGGGTACAGTTCCACGTTGGGTTTGGGTAGCCCTTCAAATGAATCAGCTACCCAAATCATTCGGTTTTCATTGTACACCTCGCAAACGGCACGGGCAAAAATGCAGGCTCCCCCTCTCCAAACACCGGTTTCGATAAAGTCGCCGGGAATGCCTTCAGCAAATACCTGCTCAAGACAATATTGGATGTTGTTGAGGCGCTTCATGCCAATCATACTGTATCCGTTAATGGGCCACCCAAGGCCTATTTCACGGTCGGAGGATCCGCGCGCATTCACCCCCGTAATGGTAAGGCCTTTCTTACTGAGGGTGTTGATGAGTGAGTTGATGGCTGTGCGTTTCAGCCAGTAGCTGCGGTCGGGCGGGTAAGGAGTGAGTTGAAAGCGATGGGCATTATCAACGTCAATGATTACTTCTTTGAGCAACTGCAAATAACGACGCTCCGACGGTGATACTGTGCTAAGATTGGTGTACTCAGAATCGTTCTGCGCGGCACCGGTTACCTGGGCTTGGTTCATTGTTTGTAGGATGCAAGTAACATCCCGTACAAATATAACGGATGTTGGTTTTTGATGGCGTCCTTAAAATTACTGGCATTCGGCAATTTTTTCAACAATTTGGGGGAAAACTAATGCGGGCTCAAGACTGCTTACCGCTTGACTTTACCTACCTTTGCGGCAAATACAAGTTAGAATGGAAAGTGCAACCAAAGAAGTAGCCACACTTGAGCAGGCCAGGGATTTGGGCTTGATGGAAAGTGAGTTCAATGAGATTTGCGAAATCATGGGTCGTACCCCAAACTTTACGGAAACGGCCATTTATTCGGTAATGTGGTCGGAGCACTGCTCTTACAAAAACTCCATTCTATGGCTTAAGAAGCTCCCAAAAGATGGTCCGCATATGTTGGTGAAGGCCGGTGAGGAAAATGCCGGTTTGGTTGATATCGGCGAGGGTCTGGCCTGCGCTTTCAAGATAGAGTCGCACAACCACCCTTCAGCCATCGAACCTTACCAGGGTGCCGCAACCGGCGTGGGAGGTATCAACCGCGACATTTTTACCATGGGAGCAAGACCCATTGCTCAGCTCAACTCTCTGCGTTTCGGAAAACTTTCTGAGGATCGAACCAAGTGGTTGTTGAAAGGTGTGGTAAAAGGTATTGGCGACTACGGAAATGCCTTCGGAATCCCGGTTGTGGGAGGCGAGGTTTTCTTCAACGAGTGCTACAGCGCCAATCCATTGGTGAATGCCATGTCGGTTGGAATTATGGAAGTTGGAACCATGATTTCGGCCAAGGCATCGGGTGTTGGAAACCCCGTATTCATTGTGGGCTCTGCCACCGGAAAAGACGGAATCCAGGGGGCATCGTTTGCCTCAAAGGATATGTCAGAAGAGTCGGTGAAAGACCTTCCCGCTGTTCAGGTGGGCGACCCGTTTCAGGAGAAACTGTTGCTGGAGGCTACCCTTGAGCTGGCCAAAACTGATGCTGTTATTGGAATGCAGGACATGGGGGCCGCAGGAATTACCTGTTCCACTTCTGAAATGAGTGCAGCCGGAGGCGTCGGGATGGAAATTCACCTGGACAAGGTGCCCATGCGTCAGGACGATATGAAGCCCTTTGAAATACTGCTGTCCGAATCGCAGGAACGCATGCTGATTGTGGTGAAAAAAGGACGCGAAGACGAAGTGCTCCGCATTTTTGACAAATGGGATTTGAACGCGGCCCACATCGGTGAGGTAACCGAAGGCGACCGCTTACGATATTATATGCACGGCGAACTGGTAGCCGATGTATCTGCCCACAGCCTGGTGCTTGGTGGAGGTGCACCTGTGTATGAGCGCGAGTTTAAGGAACCCGCGTACTATGCCGAGGCCCAAAAGTTCAGCATCGAGCAAGTACAGGAGCCCGACGATTATGTGATCACCGCGCGCGAAATGTTGGGTAATCCCAACATCGCCTCCAAAAAGTGGATATGGGAACAGTACGACTCAATGGTTGGCACAGCCAACATGAGTACCAATGGCCCTACCGATGCGGGTGTGGTGCGCATTAAAGGAGCATCACAGGCCCTGGCGCTCACTGTTGATTGCAATGCTCGATACGTTAACAACGACCCCGAGCAAGGCGCTGCCATTGCAGTAGCGGAGGCGGCCAGAAACATTGTTTGCACCGGAGGATTGCCATCGGCTATCACCAACTGTTTGAATTTTGGCAATCCATACAGCCCCGAAGTATATTGGCAGTTTGTGGGCGCTATTAAAGGTATGAGCAAGTCATGCGAAAGGCTCAAAACACCGGTAACCGGAGGAAACGTGAGCTTCTACAACCAGTCTGTAGCTTCCGACGGAAGTACGCGCCCGGTTTTCCCCACTCCAACCATCGGAATGGTGGGAATCATCCCTGATAAGAACAAAATCATGACCCTTGATTTCAAACAAAAAGGTGACCTGATTTTCTTGTTAGGGGCCTCAAAAAATGACCTGGGTTCATCAGAGTACCTGGCTTCCATGCGCGGCATTGAGTTGTCGCCGGCGCCTTACTTTAACCTCGATGAAGAAGTGGAGCTACACGAACTCCTGGGAAAACTTATCAATAAGCAAGTCATCAACGCGGCTCACGATGTTGCCGACGGTGGACTGTTCGTTACGCTTGTAGAAATGGGACTGCCCAATGGATTGGGCTTTGACATTCTCAGCGATTCAGAAATTCGTTTGGACGCATTTCTCTTTGGTGAAGCTCAGAGTAGAGCAGTGGTGGCAGTGAGCAGCGATCAGGAAGACGCTTTCCTGAAGGTGCTGAGTGCTACAAACGTACCCAATCTCATGCTGGGTCACGTTACCAAAGGTAAAATGGTGATTGACGACAACCACTTCGGCTTTATTGATGAAGCCCGCGAGATCTATGATCACGCCATAGCCCGCGAAATGCAGGGGCGTTGATTTGAGGTGCCTCAAAATATAAACCCCATTCGGATTACGTAGTTCCCTATGTAGGGGGAGTTGAGGTCCTGCACCAGGTCGTACAATACGGTAAGCGCCAAACCAGATCTTCTTCCGGCAGGCATGAAATACCCTGCACCGATAAACAGATGGGGTACAGTCATCCGGTGAAACTTAAAATCCTGGGTACGATCCCAGCCTTCAAAGCTCAGCACTTCAATTTCAGCATGAGCGAAAATATTCTCCAGGATAAATACACGTGAGTGAATGTTCCCGCCGTATACATGCGTGTTGTATGACGGAGGTCTGTTATCTTGGAAAAACTGATATTGCGCCCCAACTCCAGCCGACCAACGCGGAAGAATCCGGTAACCAACTACAGGAGCAACCTGTACACTGGTAATCGTTCCAAAGCCAGCGCCGAGCATACCACCGTAGTAGATACGTTCTTTAAATGACATATTTTTGAGCTCGTCCGAAGTGAACAAACCCTGAGCCCGGGTGCTTTGTATTGCAACCATCAGGGAGAGCGCTAAAAGCAATTTGATCGAAATACCTCCAGGTTTCATAAGAGCAAAGATACAGACAATGAATACAACCAAAAGAGAGAAGCTTGTTTTGATAACGGGTGTGAGTCGCGGCATAGGCCGGGCTATGTTTCTGCAGATGGCATCCACGCCGGGGCTTAAAGTAGTTGGGCTTGCCAGAAGTAAACATGCTTTGCACACCCTTGAGCAGGAATGTGTGAATGCGGGTTACTCCGGTTTCTACTGCTTCGAACACGATGTAACACGGCAATACCTCCCTGAGCAATTAATGACCCTGTTTGAGGAAACGGGTAGGTTGGACGTGCTTATTAATAATGCAGGTGCTCTCGTGAACAAACCTTTTGTGGACATTTCACTAGAGGAGTGGGAGAGCTGTTACTTTACCAACGTATACGGACCGTTTCGGCTCATTCAATTGGTTCATCCCTGGTTGTTGGCAGCCGGAGAAGCCCATGTTGTGAATATAGGTAGTATGGGAGGAGTGCAGGGGTCTGCCAAGTTTGCGGGCTTGTCGGCCTACAGCTCAAGTAAAATGGCCTTGGTTGGTCTTACCGAGTGTTTGGCAGAAGAGTTCAGAGGAAGCGGGATTCATGTGAATGGAGTGAATCTGGGCGCTGTTCAGACGGAGATGTTGGCAGAGGCGTTTCCGGGTTACGAGGCTCCACACCATCCACCGGAAATTGCTACATGGTTGATTGACTTTGCTCTGAACGGAGGAAGGCTGATGAACGGCAAATCTGTTTCGCTTTCGAGCACCACGCCGTAAATTTTTCTGCCACTTATTCAGCGGGTTATGCATTTTAACAAATTTCTATTCCATTTTTTTGGTGCAAGTGCTTGTGAGTTTCAAAAAGTGCTGTACTTTTGCAGCCGCTTTGAACGCAAGGTGACCTTCAAGTGAAGGAAAAAGAGGGGTTGGAAAAGCAATTTTCGCTGATTGTTGAAAACTTTTAGCGAGATGTTTGCTGGAATGAAAAACAGCATGTATCTTTGCAGCCCGATTTTGAAAAAAACGAATTTTCTGTTCTCAGAAATAAAGTTCTTTGAGGTATTGTAATAGTAAGTGAAACGAACCATCCCGAACTTGTCAATTCAAGTTTAAAAGAAGAGTCGGTTGATTCAAACAAACTGTTCAATAGAACAAAAAGTCTATTTACAACGGAGAGTTTGATCCTGGCTCAGGATGAACGCTAGCGGCAGGCTTAACACATGCAAGTCGAGGGGTAACAGGGAAAGCTTGCTTTCCGCTGACGACCGGCGCACGGGTGCGTAACACGTATGCAACTTACCTCTAACTGGGAGATAGCCCCGAGAAATCGGGATTAATACCCCATAATATGTCGAATTCGCATGTTTTTGACATTAAAGCTCCGGCGGTTAGAGATAGGCATGCGGCCCATTAGCTAGTTGGTGAGGTAACGGCTCACCAAGGCTACGATGGGTAGGGGGCCTGAGAGGGTGATCCCCCACACTGGTACTGAGACACGGACCAGACTCCTACGGGAGGCAGCAGTGAGGAATATTGGGCAATGGACGAAAGTCTGACCCAGCCATGCCGCGTGCAGGAAGACGGCCCTCTGGGTTGTAAACTGCTTTTATATGGGAATAAACCCCCCGACGTGTCGGGGGCTGAAGGTACCATATGAATAAGCACCGGCTAACTCCGTGCCAGCAGCCGCGGTAATACGGAGGGTGC